>JADLCD010000144.1 GCA_020847395.1 Chitinophagaceae bacterium | reverse complement strand
GTTCTTTTTTACGGAGACGTGTCCGAGTGGTTGAAGGAGTCCCGATTGGATCGGGAGAAAGTGTGTATACAGAATCGTCTTTTATATAGTTCTTTTTTACGGAGACGTGTCCGAGTGGTTGAAGGAGCACGCCTGGAAAGTGTGTATACGGGAAACTGTATCGCGAGTTCGAATCTCGCCGTCTCCGCTATTACTAACTACTAACTATGAGTGACGCACTGGAAAGATTTTATGTGTATATCCTTCAAAGCATGAAGGATTTTTCTTTTTATATAGGTCAATGTAGTGACCTCGACAAAAGAATGTCAAAACACACTGATGGATTAAGCAAGTATACTGCAACAAAAAGACCGTGGAAACTTGTTTATTTTGAACTATATAAAACCAGAACCGAGGCAATAACGAGAGAAAAATATATTAAAGCTATGAAGAGCAAAAAGTATATAATTGATCTGGTTACAAATTGGAATGTATGCACAAGTGCTTAAAAGTATTGTTCCAGAAGTTAAAGAGAAAATAAATATCTCATTCCTTTTTAATCATAATATTACGCTTGTAATCCTTTTATGGAGACGTGTCCCAGTGATTGAAGGAGTCCCGATTTTATCGGGAGAAAGTGTGTATACGGGAAACTGTATCGCGAGTTCGAATCTCGCCGTCTCCGCGATTATTAAGTACTAACCATGGCCGATACACCAGAAATGTATTATGTATATATCCTTCAAAGCATGAAGGATTTTGCTTTTTTTATGCTCATAGAAAATGGTGCTATTTTGAAAAGATAGTAAAAGCCATCTGCTTATGATGACTTTTACGTTGGATCCGGCCTTTTATTCCCTGAAAAACTCGCTTTCTGATCCGCTATTCTTCAGTAGTAATTTTTTTTCTGCAGGCTTAAACGCCAGTTCAAAATCAAAATTAAATCTATCAACCTTAAATATATTATTGCCGGCATATGTCAGTCGCACAGGTTCCAGCGGGCCTATCTGTGCAACCAGGTCATCATTCATTTGAGAAATGACCAGTTTCATATTCCCATTTTTAGAAGCATAGGTTCCGGTATATTGAGATATATCTCCGATCGCTATTGTAGCCGGCGGGGTATAGCTTTCCATGTTCGATATCCCTTCAGTACTTTCCAGCCTTGCTATTAATCCCCATCCATAAAAATTATTGGCAACAGCAATCAGTAATTCATTTTGTCCTTGTTTGAGGTTTAATATTACACCACCGTTTTGAACAGATATTCTGCCATCCGGGTATTTTTTCATATTCTCTGCAAATATATTTTTGTCAACATAAGTGATCTGATTATTGAGATAAACCCATATTTCGTCGCTAAACCCTAATTGCAAATTTGTTTTTATGGCGTTCTTGGCAGTAATGACCGCTTTCAACCAAACAACTTTACGCTTTTCATTGCCACCAAACCTGCGCGTAAGATTTACCAGTCCTGCTGTTTCTGCATCAATCTTTTCAGTAAAAAATTCGTTCTTTGGAAAATATAATAGCGATACAGGTTCTGCACTAGTGGGCAATAATACAGGTTGCGTAACGCTCCATTTCCTGATATAATTTGCCTCATGCTTAGTAAGATCAACACTTTCGGCCGGACATAAATTTTCTGTTACTCCCGGCTTTATATCAATATTTGATATATAAGCGGAACCTTCAAATGCAATACTGCCTTCCATTTCGTTGCCTTCCAGTTTTGGAACAGCCAGTACTTCTTTTCCATTAACAATGGTGCGCAGTTGCTTTCCGGAAATCACCAGCTTTACATGATTCCATTCACCAGACTTTGCATTTGCCGGCGCCTGGTATTGTGGATACATATCCCACATATTAACCCCTGCAAAATATGGGGCATACTGTATGCCATCATTAGAAAAAGGATTCTCCATTTTGGCAACCCTCAAATAAACGATCTCCTGTTCTTTTTCATCTTTTCTATGAAAATATACTGACTCAGCAAATTCGGGCAATATGGGTTCTATATCATATTCAATAGTTCCATCTTTAAAAATTAAATCCCTTAAAACTACCTGCCCGGATTGTTGAGCCAGCTTCATTACGCGACGACCTTTGTATTCAGTAAACTCAACCTTGCCCTCCTTAAAGCTCCATTTTTCCGGAACTAGCGGAACGATAGTACCGGCGACAACCTTTGTTTGTTTTTTTTGCGGGAAACACTGAGTAGCAAACAGGCATATTAGAATGCTATGGAAGATTATTTTTTTCATGATTGAAAGCGGGTTTTTCGCAAATTTGTATTCATAAAACGCAGGATCATAATCAAACCCGTTTCAAGTTGGTTCAAGACAGGTTCACGGGTATAAAACCGGCTTTTAAAATTTATCATGACGGATCCTATACAAATACAGGCAGTTGAATTGCTGAAAAAACGCATTGAAGAAAAAGTTCAGTGGAGCAAAAGCGATCAATGGAGCAATTATGATTTTGCGAAACTTGCAGATATGATAATGGAAGCTACTGGTGTAATGCTCAGCGTTTCCACGCTTAAAAGAGTTTTTGGCCGGGTAAACTACAACAGCGTTCCTTCACTTACTACGCTCAATACACTTTCACAATTTGCCGGCTATGAAGATTGGCGGGGTTTCTCTAATTTCCAAATAAGCAAATCTCCGGACCCTGGAACAATTAGCATTGATCCGGAACCAGGTCAACCGGCTGAAACTGTAAAAAAGAAAAAACGCATAGTCTTAAAATTAGTACTGCCTGTGGCAGCCATCGTTTTACTTGGGCTGATCGTGGGCAATCATTATAATTCAAAGCAGAAGTATGATCCATCTGATTTCAGGTTCAGTTCAAAAACCATTTTAACGGAAGGGCTGCCTAATTCCGTGGTCTTTGATTATGATGCTTCAAAGGCGAATGATAAAGACTCTGTATTTATTGCACAAAGCTGGGATATCAGCAGAAAAGTACTTGTTAATAAAAATAACACACATCATTCCGCCATATATTATTATCCCGGTTATTTTAGGGCCAAGCTAATGATCAGTGATGAAATAATCCAGGAACACGATATTCAGATCAGGACAGATGGATGGCTGGGCCTTATTGAAGCAGATTGGGGAAAAGAACCACTTTATTTTACCAAACAGGAACTTGTAAAAAACGATGAGATCGTTGTTGACGATACACTGTTAAAAAAATACAATATAAACCCTATGCCACAACCTCCTCCTGTAAGGCTCTTTAATCAAAAGGATATTGAGAACATCAGTACAGATAATTTTACGTTCAACACAGAAGTGAAAATAAATTTTTCAGGAGGAGCTAATACTTGCCAGCAAACAGAAATACTATTGCAGGCGAAGAATGATATTTTAATTCTTCCTTTATCAAATCCCGCATGTGTGGGCGATATGCATCTTGCCGCATATGGCTTTTATACGGATAGCGGAAAAGATGACCTGAGCGGTTTTGGCTGTAAGCCGGGGGAATGGACAAGTGTAAAAATTGAATGCAGGAACAGGCACATCATTTTTTTTATTAACGATAAAAAAGCATACTCCGCTGATATTAAAAACCCGCCATCAGAAATTGTAGGCGTACAATACAGGTTTAAGGGCGGAGGCTCGGTACGACATGCCAATTTAACGGGTACGGATAATAGGATAATAGTATTCTGATTTTATTAATTTAAAATGTAGCTTAATTGATTTTACTATATCCTTCCAGCACAAACACACTCACGCCTGTTTTGTTTCCATTCAATGCCGCTTCGTAGCTCCATTGTTGTATACAATAAGGCAGCAAACTATTGATAAACGGCTTTGCCACCAACCGTTGTGGCGTGCTGATAATAACAGGAACTTTATTTTGCAGAAAATATTCCAGGGCATGCATTAATTCACCAAAAACCGCCGGCGCATAATTTACATCACTCAATAATAAAACATCAGGCAAAGGGGCATGTACTGCATCTTTCCAATCCATTGCCACAGCATGGGCATTTTGCAATTGCAAATGTGTTATGGATTGTTGCAAGCATGCAACCGCCTGCTCTTCTCTATCGGTAATGGCTACATGCTTTGCAATAGTAGCTGCGTATAAACCCGGCAAGCCCAGCCCGGCAGCCAGCTCCATAATATTTTTCCCTTCAATATAGTGCGGGTATTCATGCAAAAAATTGCACAACCCTATGGATGCCGGCCAAACCTGTGCCCAGTATGCCGACTCTTTATTGTTGGCATACTGCCGTAGCACAGCTTCTGCGTTGGGAACAAATATTTCCATAGCAGTATCGGCAACAGCAAATGTGTGCAAATGAGGCGGAAGCATCGGGCAAAGATGAGATAATAATGCTGTCGGGTTAATACTATTTATATCGCATATACCTGTGACATGTAAGACCGAGATTTTCGCTATTTGCCGCCTGGTTTTCCTGATTGCTTTAACCATTACTCCCTTCCTTATTTGTTAAAACGCACCCGCTTCTGCTTTTTTCCCAACCATAATCTTAAAAAAAATGCTTTCGGAAAGGGATTTTATTTATCTCAGGGGTCATTATTAGTGAGAAATAATATTTTGTAACTAATGGATAAGCAATACCTGGTAAAGTTGTTACAGAAATATGAGTCTGGCGAGATAACCGGCGAAGAAAAACAGTTCCTGGAAGCATATTACAAACTTTTTAACAATGAGCCTGATGAATTACAATCACTTAGCGCCAACGAAAAAGCAAAGCTCAGTGAAACGATGCTGGGTGATATATGGAATGATATTTCCCGGGTAGAACATCCTGCGCCAGTGGTTTGGTTTCGTCAACGCCGGTTTTTAACAGGCGCAGCGGCCGTGTTCATTTTATTATTCGGCACTGTGGGCATATATCATTTTTCGTCAAAAAAACACAGTGCGGTTAAGAATACCGGTGCCACGGCAGCGCAACAAAACCAAAACGAACATGCGGCGGTAATTGCGCCCACGCATCAGAAAGAAAATCGCATCCTATTTCTTCCCGATGGCAGCAAAGTGATCCTGAGTGCAGGAAGTAAGCTTAACTATCCTTCCTCATTTGATGATATGAAAACCAGGGAAGTGTTTTTAGATGGCGAGGCTTTTTTCGACATCCGGCATAATGCCAATAAATCTTTTGTGGTGCATACCGGAAATGTTGAAACCATAGTGCTGGGTACAGCATTCAATATTAAGGCAAAACCTGGCGAAAAAAATATTGTGGTTACCGTAAAGCGGGGTAAAGTAAAGGTGAGCGACAACCACAAAGTACTGGGCATTATAACCCCTAACCAACGGATAACATACGACAAACAGACCGTTATTTCGGAAGTTTCGGTAATAAAAGATGAAAGCTATCTCGACTGGCAGGATAAAGATTTGTTTATTGATAACCTTACCATATCTGAAGCTGCGCAAATGATAGAAGATCGCTATAAGGTAAAAATAATAATCAATGATGCTGAGGTGGAGTCGCTCCGCTTCACTACCACCTTCTCTAAAAACGAAGCACTGGAACAAACCCTTAACAGCATCTGTCTTTTTAACGGACTAACTTATCAGTACGATAAAAAAAAGGCATTGGTAACCATTGTTAGAAACCCATAATTAAGACAACACCAAAACTATAATTATGATAAACAAAAAAAGACTTTCGCATCGGGCTGACGGCCTGATTAAACCGGATGATAACCCGGCAAAAAACAGGGAATATAATTTTCAAAAGCAGTGCATACGGCCGACTGCAATCGGTATTGACCTGCTGCTTTTTTAAAGCGTCCGCACTGGTTTTCCTTATTAACTTTAAACAACTGACACATGACATTTTCTTCTCAAACAGCAAATGTTGACAGGGTTTTTCTATACACCCGAAAAACCCCACTGCTTCTAAAGACAATCTTAACACACATTATGCGACTTGGAATAATAACGGCAGCTATATGTATTACAACCTCTATCCAATTGCTTTTTGCATCTCCCACTAAGAGCCAGCCCATTAACGAGGTAAAAATAAACCTGGCTTTACACAACGAAACACTGGTTGATGCATTTAAAAAAATTGAGCACGATACAAAGTATCATTTTATGTACCGAATAGATGAGGTGAAGAAAATCCGCAACCTCAACTTCACATCTGCCAATGTTAGTATTGAAGCATTTTTAAAGTGGGCGCTGAAGGAAACGCCGCTTGTTTACCGGCAGGTGGGAGATCAGATTTTAATTATGGATGCCAAAAACCAGGTGTCTTTAACAACCAACAATGAAAGCAAAACGCATTACTATGCGATGGACAATGTGGTGAAAGGCATGGTAACCGACGAAAAAGGGCAACCCTTATCGGAGGTAAGCGTTACCGTAAAAGGATCGGCGATGGGCACCACCACCAATAAAGACGGTCATTATAGTATTAATGTAGCGGAAAATGGCGTGTTGGTATTTTCTATTGTGGGATACATGAGCCAGGAAATAGCCGTTAATAATTTAACCACTATTAATGTGGCCCTGGTAAAAGAAACCAAGGAATTGAATGAAGTGGTGGTTACCGCGCTTGGCATAAAGAAAAGCAAAAGAGGCCTGGTATATTCCGCCGCTGAAGTAAAAGGTTCTGAATTTACGGAAGCACGCGAAACTAATGTGGCAAGCGCATTAACCGGAAAGATCGCCGGCGTGGATGCTACGCAAATCGCTTCAGGCCCCGGCGGTTCAAGCCGTATTGTTATACGTGGCGTAGGCGCTATTAACCCCTCCGCCAATAATCAGCCGTTATATGTGGTAAACGGGTCGCCCATTTATAATGGCAACGGAGGCGCCGCCGCCAGCAGCACGGGTTTTAATTACGATACAGGCGATGGCATTTCAAGCATAAATCCTGATGATATTGAATCTATCACGGTGCTTAAAAGTGGCGCCGCCGCGGCATTATATGGTAGCCAGGCAGCAAACGGCGTTATTCTTATTACCACCAAATCAGGACGCGTGCAAAAAGGCATTGGGGTTGACTTCAACTCTAATTTAGTATACGGAACGCCTTCTTCCTATCCTAATTATCAATATGAATATGGGTCGGGAAATGATGGCGTAAAACCCGCCACACAGGCTGCCGCACTGAGTGCCGGCCGCCTTTCTTATGGTGCAAAAATGGATGGCTCTAAAGTTGTGCAGTTCGATGGCGTGGAACGTCCGTATTCACCTGTTAAGGTAAAAGATAATGTCAATAATTTTTACCGCCCAAGCAGAAATTTTACCAATACCATCGCTTTTTATGGCGGCACCAACGCTGTCAATTTCCGGCTATCGGCTTCTGACCTGGGCGCACAGGCGCAAACACCTAATTCTTCTTTCGACAGAAAAACTACTAACCTAAGCATTACTTCGCACCTTGGTAAAAACGACTTTATTGTTATTGAGGGTAACGCCCAATACAATTATGAAAAAGGACATAACCGTCCCAACGTAGGATACGCGGAACTTAACCCAAGCTGGGCTACCTACCTTCTCGGAAACACCGTAGACATCCGTTCACTGGCGCCCGGCTATAATGATGTTGGAAAGGAAATTGAATGGAACCCCGTTCCGGCGGCGCCCAATCCCTGGTTTGTGGTAAATAAAACAGGAAATGAAGACAGGAGAAATCGCTTTATTGGTTCGGCAAGTGTACAGGTGAATATTTTGAAGAATCTTTTTGTGAAAGGAATTGTTTCAAAAGATTTCCTGTATTCAGACAGGTATAATTTTGTACCCATAGGTTCAGCTTTTACACCTAAAGGTTATTTTAATTCTTACACTGATCAGTTTGATATAGACAATAGCCGCGCCACCATTAATTATAACACGGATTTTGCTAAAGATTTTAATGTGAGCGCGTTTGTGGGCGTAAATCGCGAAAGACAGAATGGTATTTCCAGCAGTATTACGGGAAGAGATTTTATTCTTCCGGATTTTATCAGCTATACTAACCTCTCCACGCTAAACCCACCTCAAAGAACTGAACGGCATTTTGGCACCAATTCTTTCTTTGGTTCAGTAGACCTCGATTATAAAAGGATCGTCTACATTTCGTTTACGGGAAGGCAGGATTGGTTCTCTACATTAAATCCGGGAAGCAATTCCATTTTTTATCCATCAGTAGGCGGTAGCTTTATTTTATCAGACGCGCTGAAACTTCCTGCTGTAATCAGTTACCTCAAACTGCGCGGATCATGGGCGCAAGTTGGTAACGCCACGGTAGATCCTTATGTTATCAACCAAACCTTTTATCTCACGCCAGGCGGCTTTAATGGTCTTCCGGTATTGAATGGTACCAACAGACTTCCTAATCCCGGGCTGCGTCCACTAACCGTTACTACATCAGAAGGTGGTTTTGAAATACAATTCTTAAACGGCAGGCTCGGCTTAGACGCTACTTATTACGACAGAAAGACGACCAACAATATTCTGCAACCCGACATTTCTAACGCAACCGGGTATCTTGCCGGAAACCAAAACGTAGGCACTTTAAGAAACCGCGGCATAGAGCTGCTGTTAACCGCAACACCATATGTTACCCGTGATTTCCAATGGAATATTAGTTATAATATGGCATGGAATAAGAATGAAATATTGGGCCTGGCGCCGGGACTCACCACGCTTTCCATTGGCGCGGGTATATCCAGCGGCGTAAATGTAATTTCACAGGTAGGTTTACCCTACGCTACGCTGCAGGGTTTGGTGTTTTTAAAAGATAATAAAGGGCAGCAGGTATATAACGCTACTACGAGTTATGAGGCAAGCGTGCGCCAAAATATCGGCGTTGCTAATCCGCCCACCCTGATGGGACTTACCAATGAGTTCCGCTACAAGCGTTTTTCACTTAATATATTGCTCGACGCTAAATTTGGCGCCATGGGCTATAGCAATCTTTGGCAATATGCCTCAAGGTTCGGGCTCACCAAAGAAACCCTGCCAGGTCGCGAAGGCGGATTGCAACTCTCAGGCGTAGACCAGGACGGAAATGCCTTCAGCAAATTGTGGGCAGTTGAATTGCTGGATACCTATTATAATAACAGGGGTAATAATTATTCTGGCAGCGTAAATGTGTTTAAAACAGACTTTGTGAAGTTGCGCAGTCTTATATTGGGTTATACCCTGCCGGTGGACAAGCTTAAACTGATCAGGCTGCAATCTGCTTCCATTTCAATAGTATCGCGCAACCTGCTTATTTTATACAGAGACAAGAGAGTGAGAGATGCAGGATTAGATCCTGAATTTGGGCAAACCGTAAGCAATACTACCGGTACCGCCGGAACCGGTGAACCCAGAACACGTGATATAGGCGTTAACCTCAGTATTAAATTTTAATTTTTTCATTCATGAACAAAGACATTATGAAAATACAATTGTCAAAACCGGTATTCTTTATAGTTCTTTTAATTGCAACGCTCATTACGTCCTGCAATAAAAAAAGCCTTACCGATCTTAATATAGACCCCAATACCACTTTAAATGCGCAGCCCAGTTATATGTTTACCGGTGCGGTGCTGAGCATGCCTGCGTACAATTACTCGGTGCTGGCAGAAGGCATGCAATATTTTTCTACTTATAAAGAAGTGCCTGCAATCGGCGACAAGTTTTACAGCTTTAACGGCACAATAGCGGATTTTGCCGGTTATTACACGGTAAAGCTTAACCGGCTTTTGCAAATAGAACCTAAGGTGCAGGGCGCTGATGATGTGAACAAAAAATCGCTGGTAAGAATTTTGAAGGTGTATACATTCCACCAGCTTACCGATGTGGCGGGCGATATTCCTTATCGTGAAGCGCTGATGGGACAAGCCAACCTCACGCCAAAATATGAAATACAGCGTGACATTTATCTTGATATGTTTAAGGAATTAGATGAATCTGCCACGGCGCTGGATGCCTCTAAACCAACCTATGGCAATGCAGATCTGCTATACAAAGGCAATGTAGCCAAATGGAAAAAGTTCGCTTACTCGCTCATGCTGCGTTTGGGTATGCGCCTCACTAATGTTGAGCCCGACCTTGCAAAAACATGGGTGCAAAAAGCCATTGCAGGTGGCGTAATGGGTGACGATGATGTAGCTAAGATTGATTACGCCGATGCCGCGGGTAGCCAAAACCCGCAGGTACTCGATCTGCGCAATGGCAACTATATCAGTCCGGGTGGAGATAATGTGGAAGGAGGCAAATACGCTGCTACCTTCCTTGATTATTTAAAAAATTCAGGAGATCCCCGCCTGCCCGTAATTTCGGTAGTGTGGGTACCCACTGCTCCCGGCGCTACTACTTATATAGCAGATACAACACGGGCAACCCAGCGTGGTATGGTGAGCGGCAGCCTGAATACCAAGCCACTTGATTTTGATACCTATTCAGAACCTTCTCCGCTGGTATTGAACCCCGGTGCGCCCATTATCATTTTT
The DNA here is from genome assembly GCA_020847395.1 of Chitinophagaceae bacterium. Classification (GTDB taxonomy): domain Bacteria; phylum Bacteroidota; class Bacteroidia; order Chitinophagales; family Chitinophagaceae; genus Agriterribacter. Next base: position 16,388 of record JADLCD010000144.1, on the reverse strand, counting down.
AGTCCATCCGAAACTTATTTTCTTTTGGCGGAAGCGGCGCTTCGTGGCTGGTATACCGATATGACCGCAGAACAAGCTTACAAAGCCGGGGTAAAAGCAGGAATGAAACAGTGGGCGCTTTTTCCGGCGGTGGCACCCAGCCCCAATACCATTACCGATCCGCAGATCAACGACTACCTTGCACGTAACCCTTATAATGCCGCTGCCGGTTTTGACGCGCAATTAGAACAAATTTCTGTGCAGAAATGGATAACTTTATTCGGTAACGATTATGAAATATACGCTAACTGGAGGCGTACAGGCTACCCGCAACTGACGCCGGTAAACTACCCGGGAAATGTAACAGGCGGTAAAATGTTTCGGCGGTTTTCATTGCCCAATTCAGAAAACCTTACCAACCAGGCAAATTATCTTGAGGCTTTACAACGCCAGGGCTTTGCCGAATTAAATGAAGATAATTTATTAACGCGTATATGGTGGGATAAATAATTTGAATATTATAAAACAATGCACATGAAGCGCAGAGAAATCATCAAAGGATTAAGCCTTTTGCCCGTAGGCGTTACAACGGTGGGAACATTGTTTACCGCTAAATCGGCGCAAGCCACTCCCTCGGGTAAGGCAAAAAGAAACTTGCTTACCGAACTGGGCGTCCGCACTTTTATTAATGCCGCGGGTACCTACACCAGCATGACGGCATCGTTGATGCATGATGAAGTAGTGGAAGCCATCGCCCAAAGCGCAAAGCAGTTTTGCATGCTTACCGAAGTGCAGGATAAAGTAGGAGAAAAAATTGCGCAGATGGTACACGCCGAAGCTGCAATGGTAACAGCAGGCGCTTTCTCTGCGCTTACACTTGGCATGGCCGGTATACTCACCGGCGTTGACAAGGAAAAGATTAAGCAAATACCGCATAACCTGGAAGCATCCGGTATTAAATCCGAGGTATTGCTACAAAAGGCACACTACGATGGTTACGAACAGGCATTGTATAATACCGGCATAAAACTGATACCGGTAGAAACAGCAGAAGACGTAGACCGCGCCGTGAACGAAAAAACCGCTTCGATGCATTTTCTCAATTGCAATGCATTAGAAGGAAAGATCATGCATGAAGAATGGCTGCAGCTTGCAAAAAAGCACCATCTTCCCACCAGTATTGATATTGCTGCCGATGTGCCGCCCGTTTCCAACCTGTGGAAATATAATGATATGGGATTCAGTTTTGTAGCTCTTTCTGGGGGCAAAGCCATCCGCGGGCCACAAAGCACAGGCTTGCTTATGGGTAAAAAAGATATCATTGCCGCCGCAAAACTCAACAATTCTCCTAATGGGGTTACCATTGGCAGAGGTATGAAGGTGAATAAAGAAGAAATGCTCGGCATGTATGCAGCCCTCGACAGGTACATCAACCAGGATCACGATAAAGAATGGAAAATTTGGGAAGAGCGGATTACGATTATCAATAACGCTATAAAAAATATTGAAGGTGTAACCACCACGATAATAGTACCGCCAATAGCTAATCATACGCCCACTTTGCACGTGGTTTGGGATAATAAGCAGATAAAAATTACCCGCGAAGAATATATGGAAAAACTGCGCCAGGGCACACCATCCATTGAAGTGATTGGCAATAAAGACGGCGGCTTTAACAGCACCGTGTTTATGCTAAACAACGGGGAAGAAAAAATTGTAGCGAAACGGCTGCGGGAAGAATTTCTGAAAGCGAAATAATATCACCGAAGGGAAACAGGTTGCTCATCATTATATAAAAACGAGTTGTTGAAGAGAAGATTGGTAATTAAACATTTGACCGCTTTGCCCTGGGTGGCAGGGAACCTCGGCGCATCAGCAATAGCGGCGCCCGGAACTATGCAGCCAGGCGTCGATACCGTTATCGTTAACACAAAAGAAACAAACGGTTCAAAAAACATATACGAAAGCCTTGGCGTGCAAACGGTAATTAATGGGCGGGGAACAGTTACCATTATAGGCGCGTCGCGCATGTTGCCCGAAGTAGAAATGGCAATGAAAGCGGCTACGCAACATTATGTGCAAATCGACGAATTAATGTACGCTGTTGCGGAAAAAATCGGCGCATATACCGGGTCGGAATGGGGTATTATTACTTCCGGTGCTTCCGGCGCACTCACCGTAGCGGCTGCGGGCATTGTTACGGGCGGAGACCCCGATAAACTATGGCGACTGCCAAAGGTTGATGATATGAAAAACGAGGTGATCATCCCCAGCTATTCCTGGACGGCTTACGCAGCAGCCGTTCGGGACGTTGGTGCAAAAATGGTAGAAGTAGAAACCATACAGCAACTTCGCAACGCAATAAATGCTAAAACCGCCATGATACTGGTATTGGCCGGCAATCAGTCAGAAGAAGGTCCGCTGTGTGTGAAAGCGATAGCCGAACTGGTAAAGCCGCTTGGTATTCCTATTTTGGTAGATGCCGCCGCGGAAGGATTAAGCCTGCCCAATCCACATCTTTCACAGGGCGCCGATTTGGTAGCTTATAGTGGTGGCAAATATTTGAATGGCCCGCAATGTGCCGGATTATTGATTGGCCGCAAACACCTGGTACAGGCAGCCTGGACAACCAGCGCACCGCATCATGGTTTTGGCAGGGGATATAAAGTAGGACGAGAAGAAATTATGGGGATGTTTACCGCTGTAGAAATGTGGTGGAAGCGCAATCACGCGGCAGAAAAACGCGTATGGCAGGCAAGATTGCATTTTATAGCAAAAGTTTTGCATAATATTCGTGGTGTAACAACCAGCATAAGGCAACCGTTGGGCAGGTCAAACCCGTCTCCTGATTTATATGTAACATGGGATGCCGGGATTATTCCGCTTACCGGTTATGATGTGGAAAACCTGCTGTGGGAGGGTTCGCCACGGGTAGCCGTAAGTGGTGCGGGAAGCTACCTGCCTTTTCCGCCAAATGTTAGGCCGGAAATATTGATCAATACATCACAACTTAAAGATGGTGAAGAAAAAATTATTGCGGATCGCGTGTACAAAATATTATCCGCTCCCCCAAAACTGCCGCAAAATAATGCAGCAGCAGATGTTGATATTAGTGGAAAATGGGAGCTGAACATACAATTTGCTGCCACAATAGGGCTGCAGCAATTGATTATTGAACAAAAAGGCAACATGGTAGAGGGAACACATATTGGAAGTTATGCCGCCCGTACTATTTCCGGCAGCGTTCACGGAACACGCCTATTGTTGCGGAGTAGTTATACCAGGCAGGGTGTGCGGCTTAATTTTGAATTTTCGGGTACCGCCGCACAGGATTTCATGCAGGGCACCATAAACATGGGAGAATACGGAATAGCGCAATGGAAAGGCAGACGTATATAAAATTTGTAAACAATTAAAAAATATCGATAATTACAGATAAAGCGTGCAACAACACCGCTTAAAACAAAAAGTGTATTAATATATTTCAAAAAAAGTGATACACCGTTTTTACCATAAACCTTAGTCAAGAATTAGTATTTTACCAACATCAAAAATTAATAAAATGAAAACAGAAAGAAGATCAGCGTTGAGAAAATTATTTGCTTCCGCCACGGCATTTGTAGGATTGGGATTTGCTGCAAAAGCCAATAACGTTGCCGGTTCCGGCGGTGAAAAAGCGTCAAACAATATTACCAATTTTCAGGATGTTCCTTTATTTTCCGGCTCCACCCGCCATGGCGACGTAATTTATGTGGCTGGTAAAGGCGCACATGTGGCTCCTTTTGAAATAAAGAACCACACGGAAATTGTATTGAAAGAGCTGGAACAAGAACTTATTAAAGCCGGATCCTCAATGGAGAAAGTGTTAAAAGTAAATGTATACCTGAACGACATTGCAGACTACAAAGCGATGAATGAAGTATACAAAGGCCGCTTCGGAAAAAATCCACCGGTGCGCACTACCGTAGCTGTTGCCAAAGGTGGCGTTCCGGGAGACTCCCTGGTAGAAATGGATTGCATTGCATATGTATAACCAGAAAAAAACTGAAGGCATCTTTTAAATTATTGCTATGAAACGAAGAGAGATCATTAAAAATATTGGGCTGCTTTCCCTTTCGGGGGGATTAGCGGCAACCGCCGCACCTTACGCAACTCAGGCGGGCACCATGCCCGAAAAAAGAGACCTCTTTAAAGAGTTGGGAGTAACACCCGTGATTAATGCGGGAGTAACCATGACTTTTCTTTCGGGTTCGCTCATGCTACCCGAAGTATTAGAAGCTATTAACGCTACCGCGCATGATTTTGCCAATATGTATGAGTTACAGGATAAGGTGGGCGGTAAAATAGCCGAAATGCTGCATTGCGAAGCGGCGATGGTCACGTCTGGCGCATCATGTGCCATTGTGCTGGGAACCGCCGCGGCTATTACGGGAACCAATCCCGAAAAAATAAAATTAATCCCAAATTTACCGGGTCCGCGACCGGAGGTGATTATGCAAAAAACGCATCGTTATCTTTTTGATCAGGCCATTACTACAACCGGCGCGCAAATTATTGAAGTATCAGGCCCTGAAGAAATGGGAAAAGCATTTAACGGCAATACCGTAATGACGTTGTTTTTTAACGCCGCAGGAGAATCAAGTGTTACCCATGAAGATTTTGTGGCGATATCAAAAAAGCATAATGTGCCTTCTTTTATTGATGCCGCTGCCGATGTGCCTCCAGTAGATAATCTTTTTAAATTTCAAAAAATGGGGTTTGATCTCGTTACTTTTTCGGGAGGTAAAATGATACGCGGACCGCAAAGCGCAGGACTTTTATTTGGAAGAAAAGACCTGATTGAAGCCGCCAAACTCAACCACAGTCCGCATGAAGCGCCCATAGGAAGGCCAATGAAAGTAAATAAAGAAGAAATGTTTGGCATGTACGCCGCATTGAAGGCTTACCTGGAACGTGATCACAAAAAAGAATGGGCAGACTGGTTGGAAAGAGTGAAGAAAATAAAGACCGTAGTGCAAACTATTCCAGGCGTTAGCGGCGAAACCTATATCGATCCCGGCCCGGCAAATGCTTTTCCAAGTGTTGATGTGAGTTGGGATGAACAACGCATAAAAATTTCTCCCAAAGAAGTACAGGCGCAACTTAAAAGTGGCACGCCAAGTATTGTAGCCAATATTGGCGGCAAAAAAGATGGCAAAAAAACCCTGAGAGTTGGTGTTGTATTGCTTAAACCCGAACAGGTGGATATTGTAGCCAACAGCGTAAAGGATATTTTGAAAAAAGCACAATAAAAAGCTGTAAAAATTACAGCTTTTTATCCGTCCTGTAGCTGAGCCTTTCGTTAAAAAAAGAAAAAGTCATTCCGGTTCTGCCCGCTGCAAAAGCATGAATGCGCTTTGGCAATTCGCTTTAATACCATTGCATATTTTTATTACGATATAGTGTAATCAAATTTTTGCTTTTTGCTGATGGAAAAGAATAGATTTCATTTTTTTATGTAAAAAATATTTAAATTTGGTTAACTCGTTTTAGATGAATGCTTCGGAATCTTTTTTGCCAGATGACAGGATCTTGCTGTTACAAATGGAGCAGGGAAACGAAGTTGCATTCAATCGTCTGTTTCAGAAATATTGGAACCAGGTATATTCAGAAGCTTTTAAGCGATTAAAAAATAGTGACGATGCCAAAGACATTGTGCAGGAAATATTCACTTATTTGTGGGTAAACAGGCAGTCGCTGAATATTAAAAACCTTCCCGCCTATCTTCATATAGCCGTTCGTAACCGGGTGCTGAAATTACTGGCCAAACAAAAAACGGGGCATTCATTTTTCAATATGCTTAATGGCATACCTCAGCAATATGTTCTTGCCGATGCCAATTTGTTGTGGAAAGAATTTTTCAGTGCGTATGAAGCATTGCTTCAATCGCTCCCGCCAAAACGCCAGGTAATTTTTAGAATGCGTTACCAGGACGGGCTTTCTACAAAGGTAATCGCCGGACAGTTGGGCATCAAAAGAAAAACTATTCAAAACCAACTGGGCAAAACAATAGATACGCTAAAGATTTCATTGCTAAAAATCCTGTTTGTCCATTTTATCTTATTCCCCTGGTATATCTGATCGTTGCTTAATAAAATTAATCGTACCGCTGTAATGGGATTTTCACCCCATACAGGGTCATTATAATATGCGCGTTTGTGTGCAACCGGTCATTTTGGCGTTGAAAGCAAAAAACCTCTGAAAAAATCAGAGGCTTTATTTGTCAAGACTGCAATCAGGACAAATGATTGTTTTAAATGTACGCTGTCGCGCAGCGCTTTCCTTATTAACTTAAAACAAATCAAAACTATGAATCTTTCTCCAATATATACAGGCGACTAAACAAGGCCACTGATTGATCAACACAGGTTTACTTAATTATCATTACAACAAACATGAAATACGTATCCAAACAAATAGCTTATTTACCGGTTTTGTTCCTTATTTTTTACGCAACAATACCCGTGTCTTGCAAGCCACCACAAAGCCCCTCCGGCGATACCTTATTCCAATCACATGTATTTACTCCTGCCGGTGGTTTTACACATGGTGTGGAAGGTCCTTCGGTAGATAAATATGGCAATATATACGCTGTTAATTTTTCAAAACAAGGCACCATCGGGAAAATAACGCCTGCGGGAAATGCGGAAGTATTCATTACGCTGCCCGATAGCAGTGTTGCCAATGGCAGCAGGTTTGATGGAAACGGAAACATGATATTAGCCGATTATGTAGGGCATAATATTTTTAGCGTAAACATGGCATCTAAGCAATTGACGGTTATTGCTCACGCCCCTCAAATGACGCAGCCCAATGATGTGGCGGTAGACAGTAAAGGTCATATCTACGCCAGCGATCCAAATTTTAAAGCAGGTACCGGCCGCATATGGCGCGTAGATGGAAACGGGGCAGTTACCCTTCTTGATACGCTTGGACCGGCGAACGGAATAGAAGTAAGTCCTGATGAAAAAAAACTTTTTGTGGGCGCCGGCCGCAGCATCTGGGTTTTTGATCTGTCGCCAGAGGGCACGGTCAGCAACCGGCGTCTGCTAACGCAATTTCCTGATTTTGGCACAGATGGTATGCGCTGCGATGTAGATGGTAATATTTACATGGCAAGAATTGGAAAAGGAGTGGTGGCTAAAATAGCGCCTTCGGGCGAATTAATCAGGGAGATAACGCTTACGGGCAAAAACCCCACCAATGTGGCTTTTGGCGGCAAAGACGGACGTACCGTATATGTAACGCTGATGGACCAGGGTAACCTGGAAAGTTTCAGGGTAGATAAACAGGGAAGAGAATGGAAAGCCATGCATCGCAAATAAAAATAAAAGGCGCTAAAAAAGTTCCGCTGCTATTGTAAAACAGGGCATTCTTTGCCGGATGCGTTTTTTCGCATTCCGGCAACGCGGAATTTTTTACCCGGTATAAGAGAAAAGAGGTACCACAATTATGATTAATTTAAAAGGCTATTCATTTTTTAATACATGAATAAAATACTTCTCACCTTTTGTTTTTTCCTTGGCTTTTCGCAGGGTAATGCCCAGCAATACGATATGCTGATCAAAGGCGGCCACGTAATCGACCCTAAAAACAATATTAACACTCCAATGGATGTGGCCGTTAAAGATGGAAAAATCGCCCTACTGGCAAAAAACATCAATAGCCAAAGTGCGCTACAGGTTGTTGATGCCAAAGGGTTGTACGTTACCCCCGGACTTATTGACATTCACACCCATGTATTTTATGGTAATCATCCTGATCAATACCTGATGGATGCTACCAGCGCCGTGGTACCCGATGGCTTTACCTTTCGCAATGGCGTAACCACTATTGCCGATGCGGGAAGCGCCGGCTGGCAAACGTTTCCGCAATTTAAACAGCAGGTGATTGACAGATCGGCTACCAGGGTGTTTGCCTTTTTAAATATTGTTGGCGCGGGTATGCGGGGCGGGGTGTATGAACAGGATACACATGATATGAATGCGCATAAAGCGGCTGAAATGGCCATAGCGCATAAAGAGGATATTGTAGGATTTAAAGTTGCACATTTTGAAGCTGCCGCATGGACGCCGGTAGATAGCGCCGTTGAAGCCGGCCGTCTTGCTGGCAGGCCCGTAATGATAGATTTTGGCGGAGACGACACGCATCCGCCATTATCCATTGAAGCCTTGTTCTTCAAGCATCTTCGTCCCGGAGATATATATACGCACACCTTCACCGAATTAAAAAGACGGGATCCTATTGTTGACCCGCTGTCGGGAAAACTAAAATCTTTTGTACCTGAAGCTCAAAAGCGGGGTATTTTTTTTGATGTGGGCTTTGGGGGCGCCAGCTTCAATTTTATGCAGGCGCTTCCTGCGTCAAAAGCCGGGTTCTATCCAAATTCCATCAGCACCGATTTGCATACCGGTAGTATGAATGGCGCTATGAAAAATATGCTGAACATCATGTCTATTTTTCTCGCAATGAACATGCCTCTTCCCGAAGTAATCCGGGCCGCTACCTGGACGCCGGCTATAGAAATACAGCATAAAGAGTTGGGCAACCTGTCGCCGGGAACCATAGCGGATATTGCGCTTTTCAACCTTCGCACCGGCAACTTTGGATTTTGGGACAGAGAAGGAAATAAGCTGAAAGGTAAACAACGCCTGGAATGTGAAATGACCATACGTGCAGGCGCCATCGTATACGACCTAAATGGCATAGCCGAACCGGAACTGATTAAAAAAACGAAATAAAACAATCAATAACACTAATTACATACCAGCCCAATTATGAGATGGAATAATTACTATGCAATCATGTTCTGGCTAACAATGGCAGGCAGTTGCTTTACTGGTTGCAGGCACAAGGGTTTGCCTGATGGCGATGCGGATAATGGAGGATTGTTCTTACCCAAAGGCTTTGAAGCCGTAGTTGTAGTGGATAGTTTAACAGGCGCCGTAAGACACCTTGCTGTAAACGATAACGGCGACATATATGTGAAGTTGCGATTTCCGCAGCCCGAAGGCGGCAACGCCGCATTGAGAGACGAAGACAATGATGGCAAAGCCGATGTGGTTAAACTATTTGACGATTATATAGACAAAAGCAGTTATGGCACCGCCATGCGTATACACAATGGTTACCTGTACTTCAGTTCGGTTACCCGTGTATTTCGCCAGAAACTTACCCCCGGTGAACTGGTGCCGGAAAGTAATATTGAGTTGATGCTTACCGATACGCAGCCACCCAGGCAGCACGATACCAAGCCTATCGCTTTCGATAAAAAAGGCAATATGTACATTCCGTTTGGCGCCCCTTCAGACTGTTGCCAGGTGCAGGACAGAACGCCGCTTTCTCCCGGTATAGATCCATGCCCAATACGGGAACTCCGTGCGGGTATATGGAAATTCGATGCCAACAAACCCAACCAGTTTCAGCAGGATGGACAACGCTATGCTACCGGGTTAAGAAGCATTGTGGCATTGGAATGGAACAACGAAGACGACAATTTATTTACGGTGATGCATGGCCGTGATTACCTGCACTCTACCTGGCCGCAATATTATTCTGAATGGCAGGGCGCTGTACTTCCTTCTGAAGAATTTTTGCGGCTCAAAGATGGCGCAGATGCCGGATGGCCATATTATTATCACGATCAGTTACAGGAAAAAAAGATGTTAAGCCCCGAGTATGGCGGCGATGGAAAGAAAACAGGCAGAGGCGACACCTGTGCGCAACCTGTGGTTGGCTTTCCGGGACATTTTGCACCTAACGACCTGTTGTTTTATTCTGGCAATCAATTTCCAAAACGCTATAAGAATGGTGCTTTCATTGCTTTTCATGGTTCCACCAGCAGTGCGCCGTATCCGCAGGTGGGCTATTGCGTGGCATTTGTACCCTTTCAAAATGGAAGCCCTTCCGGCGCCTGGGAAGTATTTGCCGATGGCTTTGCAGGTGTGGATACCGTAGTCAATACCAGCGATGCCGCCTACCGCCCGATGGGACTTTCGCAGGGACCTGACGGCTCACTATACGTTTCCGATTCGGAGAAAGGAAAAATCTGGCGCATCATGTATAAAGGCGATACCACAAAGTTTGACGCATCATCGCTAACGGCAATGAATAAACGAAAGTTAGAAGCCCCTAATCTTAAACTACCCGATGAGATCAAAGACAATCTTGATAAAGAAAACTCATCTCCCGAAGCGCAGAATTATAATATTTACTGCGCCGTTTGCCACCAGAGAAACGGGGAAGGAAGCGGCCGTTTTCCGCCTTTAACAGGTTCTGAATGGGTAACCGGTGATAAGGTAATTCCGGTTAATATTGTTTTAAACGGTATGGAGGGAGACATTACCGTAATGGGGAAATCGTACAACAACAAAATGCCGAGTTTGGGACTACTGCCCGATGAAAGCATTGCGCAAATAGTAACCTATATACGCAGGCATTTTAATAATAATACAGATACCGTTACCACGGAAGACGTACGTAAAGCAAGAAAAGCACTAAAAGCGCCATAAACATTTTTTAATGCAGGCCACCAGAAATAGACATAGGAACAGGTTCGCGAATGCACATATCATCATAATTGTATGGCTGTGCGCATTTGCCTTGTTATGGCAAAAACTGAATGCGCAAACTACTCGCGAGGATTATATCCGGTTGATGCAGACGCCGCGACACTATACGGTATTACGCACGACCACGCCCATACAGGTAGATGGAAAAGACAATGAACCAGATTGGCAGCTTGCGCCATGGACAGAAGATTTTTCCGATATTACTACCGGCGCTGCGGTAGAAGAACCTCGCCGTGCAAGGTGCAAAATGCTTTGGAATAAGGAATCGCTATATGTATACGCCGAATTTCGCGAACAGGATATTTGGGCATCGCTGACCAAACAGGATGAACGCGTATTTCAGGACAATGCTTTTGAAATATTTATTAACCCGGATGGCAGCGCTTTCAATTATTTTGAATTCCAGATTAACGCGCTTGCTGCTGTTTGGGATTTATTTATGCCGAGGCCTTATCGCAATGGCGGCCGGGCGCTGAGCAGTTGGGATATACACGGATTACAAAAAGCGGTACGCATTGGTGGCACACTCAACAATGCTGCCGATAAGGATAGTTGCTGGAGCGTGGAATTGGCAATCCCCTTCGCGGCGCTTGATATAAAGGATAATACGATATCGGCAGGCACAATATGGCGCATGAATTTTTCGCGGGTACAGTGGCAGCTTGATGTAGACGATGGTATATACAAGCGACAAACAAACAAGTTCACCAGCAAATTATTGCCAGAGCGCTACAGCGTTTGGTCGCCACAGGGCATTGTAAACCTGCATTATCCCGAACGCTGGGGATATGTTTTATTTGCCGATAGTTTGCCTGGCAAAGGATTTCTTTCGCCGGAAAAAGAAAAACTAATACTAACATTATGGAAATATTATTACCTGCAACAGCAATACCAGCAAAGCCATGAAAAATACGCTGTGCATATATATCAATTAGATAAGCTGATAGATGGACTGCCAGACATAAAAGCTTCCGATGCAACTATAAAATTATTGGGAAACGAAAAGCAGTTTTGGATAGAAGGCAATCTGCCCGGCTTAAAAAAACCTGTTATCTTAGACAGTCAGGGAGAACTGCATATAGCGGATCAATAAGAATATATAACACCGCGTAAAAAGATGAAAATTTTAATAGTAAATCTTCAAAAACATACGAATGAAAAAGATTCTAATAATGTTCATTGCGCTGATGTTTGCCGCTGTTGCGCCATCCATAGCACAGTCGCCTTACAGTATTGTAATTAAGGGCGGACATGTAATTGACCCCAAAAATGGCATTGACGGCATAATGGACGTAGCTATTAACGACGGCCGGATCGCCTTGCTGGCGCCGGGAATTGATGCAACAAAAGCTACGCAGGTAATACATGCGGAAGGCATGTATATTACGCCGGGTTTGATTGATATTCATACCCATGTATTTTGGGGCGTAAAACCCAATCATCAATATGCAGATGGTAATCTTGCCATTCAACCCGATGGCTTTACTTTTCGCAATGGCGTAACCACTATTGTGGATGCCGGAAGTTCGGGATGGAGAAATTTTTCCACCTTTAAATCGCAAACCATTGACAATGCAAAAACCCGCGTGCTGGCATTTTTAAATATTGTGGGCGAAGGTATGCGTGGCGGTTTGGAACAGAATGAAAATGATATGGATCCCAAAATGTCGGCGCTTATTGCCCGGCAAAATAAAGATTATATCGTGGGCTTCAAGCTGGCCCATTACGATGGTTACGACTGGACACCTACCGACAGAACTGTACAGGCCGGAAGGCTGGCAGGCAACCTGCCGGTGATGATTGATTTTGGAGGCAGTCAGCCTCCGTTATCGCTCCGGACATTGTTTATGGATCATTTAAGACCGGGCGATATCTTCACGCACTGTTACGCTGAGTTGAGCTCGCGGGAATATGTATATGATCTTGAAAAGAAAAAAGTAAAACCTTTTGTATGGGAAGCCAAAACCAAAGGAATTATTTTTGATGTGGGATATGGCGGCATCAGCTTTGCCTATTCGCAAGCCATTCCCTCCATAAAAGAAGGCTTCTATCCCAACTCCATAAGCACCGATTTGCATGTGGGTAGTATGAATGCGGCAATGAAGGATATGCTTACCACTATGTCAAAGTTTTTAGCGATGGGTATGGATTTGAAAAGCGTAATAGAAGCCAGCACCTGGAGTCCTGCTAAGGAAATACAACGGCAGGAACTTGGCAACCTTTCCGTTGGCGCCGGTGCTGATATTGCCATATTAAGTCTCCGGCAAGGAAGCTTTGGACTGTTTGACTATACGGGATATAAAATTAAAACCAATAACAAACTGGAATGCGAGTTAACCCTGCGCGATGGCAAGATTGTGTATGATTTGAATGGTATAGCCGATCCGATGATAACGCCCGCTGCGCAAAGAAGCAAAAAGACAGAAGATGCTTTTGTCAATTGGTACGATAGCAAATCCGCTTCCAATGGATTAAAGCTTACGCCATCGGGCAGTATCAATCAACAGGAATTTTTCAGGCAATATCGCAAAAACCCCAAATGGTGGGATGAAGCCTTTGATTTTCTAAATAATAAAGACCTGCTGCGCATGAAGCCGGGAGATTATGTGATAGACTCCGGCAATGTAATTGCGCATATTAGCGAAGGACCGGCAAAAGAAATGGCTAATATTAAGTGGGAAGCACATCGCGATTTCAACGATCTTCAATACATCATTAAAGGCAAAGCCAGGATGGGCGTGGCATCCATAGACGATCCCCAGGCGGTAACTATAGCGCCTTACGCTGCAGAAACAGATATCGCTCATTTTACCAATGATATGGGGCAATACTATGATGCCGGGCCGGAAACTTTTTTTATCTTTTCACCACAGGAAATGCATCGTCCCGCCATAAAAGTACCCGCTAATAACAATATCAAAAAAATCGTGATCAAAGTGCGGGTTCCCTGACAAGGAAAAAATCGTAAAAAATCGCCATCATCAAAAAAAATAAAATAGTACGATGAAAATTAAACGGCTTGTTATTGGTTTACTTGCTTCTTGTTTTTTTTGCGCGACGCAAGCGCAAACCATTCCAAAAGAAGAGTTGACTTTTCTTACCGCTCAATGGAAAGGGGAACGATTTGCAGACGGGCGCCCCAAAATACCGGACGATTTGCTGAAGCGGGCTTTCAAAATTAATATCGACGATGCCTGGACAGCATTGAAAAACGCCGGATATACCAATCAATTTGAGGGAGGATGGAAATTGGTCAATGATACTATTCCCGTAGTTGGGCGGGCGCTAACGGCCATGTTTATGCCATCGCGGCCAGATGTGGAAAAAAGCATAAAAGACAGGGGACAGCAGCAGGGCAGAAAAGGCAATACCAATTCCTGGCCTATAGAAATGCTTACCAAAGGAGATGTGTATGTAGCCGATGGCTTTGGCAAAATAAACGGCGGCACACTTATTGGCAGCACACTCGGCAATGCCATTTACAGCAAAACCGGTTGTGGCGTTGTTTTCAATGGCGCAGCACGCGACCTTGCCGGGTTGAAAGAAATTGATGGTTTCAACGCGTTTGTGCGTGATTTTCATCCCTCGTTTTTACAGGAGATGGTATTAATGGGATTGAATACGCCGGTGCGTATTGGACAAGCTATTGTGTTGCCGGGAGACCTTGTAATTGGTAATAAAGAAGGCGTATTGTTCATTCCCGCGCACCTTGCCGAACTGGTGATCAGCACGGCAGAGTTTGTGACGATGAAAGACCAGTTTGGTTTTGAAATGGTAAAATCAGGACGTTATACTACCGGGCAAATAGACAGCCAGTGGACAGAAGAAATAAAAACCCATTTTTTGAAATGGCTTGAAAGCCATCCCGAACTGGGCAAGATGACCAAAGCGGCGCTGGATGAAGTAATGAGTAAAAGAACCTGGTAATTACAAACCCACGTAAACTTAAAATGTACCAATAACTGATTAATAAAAAAATCACCGATCAATACTAATTGTTTATTCATCAATAAATAAAAAATGAGCGCTACACATGGCATTGCCCCACAACGCTGGATGCGTTTAATACCCGTAGCTTTTATTACATATAGCCTCGCATATCTCGATCGTGCCAATTTTGGATTTGCGGCGGCCGGGGGCATGGCGGAAGATCTTAAGATCACGTCAGGAATGTCGTCTTTGCTGAGCTCCTTGTTTTTTCTGGGTTATTTCTTTTTTCAGATACCAGGTGCCCTGTATGCCGCTAATAAAAGCGCAAAGAAGCTGATTTTCTGGTCGCTGATTTTGTGGGGCGGGCTGGCGATGGCTACCGGTATGATAAGCAATGTAAACTTTTTAATTGTTATACGCTTCATGCTGGGCGTGGTAGAAAGTGCGGTAATGCCGGCGATGATCATATTTTTAAGTCGCTGGTTTACCAAAACAGAGCGTTCCCGCGCCAATACGTTTTTAATTCTTGGCAACCCGGTTACTATTCTTTGGATGTCTATTGTTTCGGGCTATCTCGTAAAATCTATGGGCTGGCGCTGGATGTTCATTATAGAAGGCGCGCCGGCCATTATCTGGGCTTTTTTCTGGTGGCGGTTAATAGCAGAGAAACCCCGACAGGCAACCAGGTTAAGCGAGCAGGACAAAGATGCACTGGAAGATCAGTTACAATTGGAGCAGCAAAATATAAAGCCTGTAAAAAATTATGCGGAAGCTTTCCGGTTGAAGATTGTGATTTTACTTTGCCTGCAATACGCATTATGGAGTATTGGCGTGTACGGCTTTGTAATGTGGTTGCCTTCCATCATCAATGCGGCGCCCGACAGCAATATTGTTACTACCGGCTGGTTGTCGTCCGTGCCATATCTTTTAGCGGTTGTGGGCATGTTAGGCGCATCGTATTTTTCTGACAAAACGCTAAAGCGAAAGGTTTTCGTTTGGCCTTTCCTGTTAGTAGGCGCTATTGCGTTTTATGGCTCCTATCTTGTCGGTGCCAGCAATTTCTGGCTGTCGTTCGCATTGCTGGTAATTGCCGGCGGTGCCATGTATGCGCCTTACGGGCCTTTTTTCGCGCTTATTACAGAAGCGCTGCCCAAAAACGTATCGGGCGGGGCAATAGCATTAATCAACAGTTTTGGCGCACTCGGGTCTTTTGCCGGCGCCTATCTTGTGGGCTATCTAAATGGTTCTACGGGCGGCTTTGGCGCTTCGTATATTTTTATGGCGGGCTCGCTTTTCCTTTCTTCCATAATAACCATCGTTGCGTTAAATAAAAACAAATGAGGCGTTGACCTTAAGCCCACATTGCGTTTATATCCATTGAAGCCCTTATCTATACAGCGGTTCAGCCCATGATGTTCCAACATATTGATGTTGCTTTCCACTGCAGAATGCGCATGGCGCAGCTCCTTAAGTGTTTTGGTGCTTTCTCTTTCCTTTTCCTGCTGATTGAGCTTTCACTTTTTAGGTAGTACCGGCTGCTGTGTATAATCCTGTTGCAGGGTTTCCAAATTTAGCTTGCTGTAAAACCCTTTATCAAAGCTGTGGCTTTTTATACTGCTACCAGGATAGTTGTTCTTTATCCGTTCTGTTAGTGACGCTATTTGTGATGCATCTTTTTCTGATTCCATGATCTAATAATCTACTATCAGTTGATGTTCATCGGTAGTGATCAGCAACAAATGTCCACCTGTACCCTGCTGCTGGAAACTTCATGATTGTGTTGCTTTTGCTCTTTAGTCAATGGCTTCTTCTTACTATGCTTGTAAGGCAATGTACTGTTAGCATGGTGTTTTTTGATTCCCTGATAAC
>JADLCD010000143.1 GCA_020847395.1 Chitinophagaceae bacterium | reverse complement strand
GATCCCGCCTGAAGGTTGTATGTAGTTAGATGTGTGTTGCGGCGGGAGAAGCAATCTCCTCTTTCAAAAACTTATAAGAGATTGTTTCTTTCACCCCTTAAGGATGATGCTTTTACGGCAAGCTACTATGTCATCTTTATATTTTTCCTGACAACAGGTTTGGTACTCGGAATGACGAATAAGTGCGCCTTCCTTTCAACCCCAACCGAAGGCCGGTAGAAACAATCTCAGTTTTGAATTATGAATGAGACTGCTTATTCCGCGTGTGAAGAATAATATAAAATAGTATTAAGCAGCAATGGTTATGGCTTTCTTCTCAAAGTATAATTGAGTTTCGACGCTATAATATTTTGATCTTTATCCAGCATTAAAACAGCGGTATCTGATTGCTTTAAAAAATAGCGTGAATCATCAGGCTCTTCATAATTAAGAAAATAAACTACTGCCTCTTTGTCTGTATTTATTCCTTTTAAAATATCCCATTTGCCTGTGCTGGTGAATGTGGTATCGCCGGTTTTACCGCCAAGATAGGTTTCTTTTAATGTATACGTATTATTATCGGAATTTGCAGCATCCTGGTATAGTGTTAATTCAGTTTTTATTCCACCACAGTCGGCGCAGGGAATTACCCCTTCAAAAGTGCCAAGAAGCAAGGCGTTGGCAGAATCAAGCTCTCTTCCTCCTTTATTTTTTGTTGCGAGTGCGGAGTCTATCGTGGAACCGTCTGCACTTGCATTATCACTTCCGCTCTTGCAACTGGTATAAACAATTATTAAAAAAACTGGCAGCAATAATTTTTTCATCAGGTGAGTCTTTTGCCAAAGATAAGGTAGGATATTATTTCCGTTAATATTAATGTAAATCAAATTTTTCTTTGGAAAAATCTCTGGCTCATAACTGAATTGTAACGCAGCGAAAATACCGGGTGCATCCCAAAATACCTATTAGCCTTAAATCCTTATTTTTGCAGGATGAATTTGGAGGAAAAGAAATCCATAAAAGTTGCAATATTGGATTTATATGAAGGCGTTCCAAACCAGGGAATGAGATGCATCCGCGAAATCCTAAACCAATATGGAGAAGCTAATTACCTTGATCTTCAATGGGATGAGTTTGAAGTACGACAGAAACTGGAAGTCCCTGAAATTTCTGAATATAATATTTATATATCCAGCGGCGGCCCCGGAAGCCCGATCGACAGCGAAGGCAGCGAGTGGGAAAAAAAATATTTCAGCTGGCTCGAAGCTTTGCAAAGCTGGAATACCAATATTCAAAATCAGCAAAAGAAATTTGCTTTTTTTATCTGTCATTCATTTCAATTGCTTTGCCGCTATTATAAACTGGCGGTAGTAAGCAAAAGAAAATCTACCTCTTTCGGCGTATTTCCCATGCATGTGTTGCATGCAGGTTTTAATGAAACTATTTTTGAAGGTTTGGACGACCCTTTTTTCGCAGTTGACAGCCGGGATTACCAGGTAACATCGCCCAACTACGCTCAGCTTGCCGCAGCACGCGCCAGCATATTATGTATTGAAAAAGAAAGACCTCATATACCGCTTGAAAGAGCAATTATGGCAGTGCGGTTTAATGATTATATGGTAGGTACGCAATTTCATCCCGAAGCTGATGCCATAGGTATGAGCATGTACCTGCAGCAGGAAGACAAAAAGAAAAACGTAATTGAAGCGTATGGCGAAGCCAAATGGGCATCAATGATTGAACAACTCAACGATCCCGATAAAATACTATGGACATACGCACATGTATTGCCTAACTTCCTCAACCATTCTATAGAACATTTGCAGGCTGTTGTATTGTAAATATTACTATCTTTCTGCAAACATTTCCGGATGGTACCATCATTGCGTAAAGCCTTCAACCAAAACTTTACCAAAGAACGCTACGAAGCATTTCTCGCTGATCTTAAAAGCAAACATCCCGGCGCTATTGAATTTCGTATAGCAGAAACACCCATCTTCGCTGATAAACATTTCACGCAAAAAATGAAAGATGCCTGTGAAAGCATTGTTGATATCATTACAAGCGCAGACTTTAAAAAAATTACTGACAGGGCAATTCCTCCAGGTGAAAACGTTGCGGCAGAAACACCGCACAGTCACATGATTGCTTTTGACTTTGGTATTTGCATTAACGATAACGGAGAACTGGAACCTCAGTTAATAGAAATGCAGGGATTCCCCACCCTGTTTGGTTTCCAGGTATATTACCCCGAGGTATTGGAAAGGCATTTTGCCATACCGCGAAACTACTCGCAGTATTTAAACGGGTATAATAAAAACAGCTATATAGCCATGCTGAAAAAACTATTGCTTGGTGAGCATAATGTTGAAAATGTTATACTGCTTGAAATAAAACCACACGAACAAAAAACGCGTATAGATTTTTACTGCACACAGGATTATACAGGCGTAAAGCCTGTTTGCATCACCGAATTATTTGCCGTAGGCAACAACCTGTTTTATATGAATGATGGGAAGAAAACCGCGGTAAAAAGAATTTATAACAGGGTGATATTTGATGAGCTGAAAACAAGAACTGATCTTGGCAATATCATCGACATCACAAAACAATGGAATGTTGAATGGATACCTCACCCAAACTGGTTTTACCGTATCAGCAAGTTTACGTTGCCATTTATTAAACATCCTTTTGTACCTGAAACTTTTTTTTTAAGCGATATAAAACAAGCGCCGGCAGACCTGGAGAATTATGTGTTAAAACCCCTCTTTTCATTTGCAGGGCAGGGCGTAGTGATTGATATAACGCCCAACGATATTAACAGTATAAAAGATCCTGAAAACTGGATACTGCAACGAAAGGTAAAATATGCTGACATTATTAAAACACCCGATATACCAGCCAAGGCAGAAATAAGAATAATGTATGTGTGGCCGGATAATGAAGCCCGCCCCCACCCTGCTATTAACCTCGCCCGCCTGAGTAAGGGTAAAATGATAGGCGTACGTTATAACGCGGAAAAAGAGTGGGTTGGCGGATCAGTGTGCTATTTTGAAACTTATTAACGTTATTTAACCTGTTCCATTATTAACCGTATATACACAATCGTACATTTGTTATGAATAATAAGCAAGCTATGAAGTGGATTATATTTACAATTGCCGGTGTTGTTGCTTATGTACAGGTATCAGCACAACAAACTGCCGCAAGCCTGATTGTAAAGTCCAAAACAGAAATCACTTTTCCTGAAAACCAAAACCGGGGTGGCGGTGATGGTGATGGCTTTAGCAGACCATCTGAAGCGGAAAGCAAAAATACCACGTACTACAAAGGTGACTTTATAAAAACATTGAACCAGTCTGATTTTGGTAATAATATCGTAATCGTAGATAAAAAAAATAAAAAAACTACTACGCTTATAGAAGCGATGGGTAAAAAAACAGGATTCTATATTACAGAAGAAGACCAGAATAAGATGAGGGAGGATGCACAAAAAAGAATGGATTCTCTCCGCAAGGTCAGGGGGGAAAATGCAGATCAGCAAAGAAATTTTACTCCTTCCGAACCGGAAATTGAATATACAAACGAAACAAAGAAAATAGCAGGCTACAATTGTAAAAAAGCCATTATAAAAACAAAAAACAGGCAGGGCGAAGTAACTGAAGTGCATGTTTGGTATACGCCTGATATTAAAAGACCGGAAGGCTATCCTGTTTCAGGCGCTAATACCGGCGGCGGCGGTTTTGCAAGAGGATTTAACGGTGGTGGCGGACCTGGCGGTGGCACATTTGGAGGATTATCAAATCTTGAAAAAATTGATGGTTTTATTATGGGTTACAGCATGAGCAGACCCAATGGTTTTAAAATGGAGACCGAGGTGACCAGTATTGAAGTAAACCCAACTATTGAAGATAAAATTTTTGAAATTCCAAAGGGGTATGATATTAAACCTATGTCGGAAATGCAGCAATTTTTCAACAGGCGTTTTAACGGTGGTTCACCTCCTCCTCCACAACAATAAAAACTTTGAGTTTTGGGGCTATTAACATACAACGGGGCTGCCTGTAAGGCAGCCCCAATTATTTACAATATATATGAACACGCACCTGTTTGGTCAGCAAATAATTTTATAGCCGGGCATAGCAAAAGCTATCGTCAATATTTTACCAGTATTTGTGAATATCAGTTAACCCTCTCCCTGTAAATAGCGTTACTTTTATATTGTTCAAATCATACAATATGAGGAGTGGAATTATTGGAACTGCTTTTTTACAAGCTGCAATGATATCGCTGCCCGCAGCAGCCCAGGTAAAGTTAAAAACAGATTATCCTATACAACCTGTAGCGTTTACACAAGTGCATGTAACAGATAATTTTTGGGCGCCTAAAATAAAAGTAAATGCAGAAGTAACGATCCCCTACACACTTGATCAATGTAAAAAGCATGGACGGATAGATAATTTTCTTGTTGCTGCCGGAAAGAAAAAAGCGGAGAAACTTTCTGAATTTACTTTTGACGATACGGATATATACAAAGTAATTGAAGGTGCATCTTATAGTTTGCAGGTAAAAAAAGATGATCAGTTAAAAAAATATCTTGACACCTTAATTGCTATTATAGCTGATGCACAGGAGCCGGATGGATATCTCTATACTTTTCGCACGGCAAAAGTTACTAACCCCCACGAATGGATAGGTACTAAACGCTGGGAAAAAGAAGAAGACCTGAGCCATGAATTATATAACTCCGGGCATTTGTTTGAAGCCGCTGTGGCACATTACCAGGCAACAGGCAAAAAAAACCTGCTCAATATTGCTATTAGAAATGCTGACCTCCTGGTTAAAACTTTTGGTTATGGTAAAGAAGAAAAATTTCCCGGCCACCAGATCGTTGAAACAGGCTTAACCAAAATGTACAGGGTTACAGGCAAACAGGAGTATCTCGATCTCGCTAAATTCTTCCTTGATCTACGAGGCACACCGGGGCATTTGAATCATGAATACAGCCAGGCAAATAAAAAAGTAATTGATCAGCATGAAGCGGTTGGTCACGCGGTGAGAGCTGCATACATGTATACAGGTATGGCCGATGTTGCTGCATTAACAGGCAATGCAGCATACCTTAATGCTATTGATGATATATGGAATGATGTAACAGATAAGAAAATTTATCTTACAGGAGGAATAGGCGCTACCGGTGCCGGTGAAGCTTTTGGAAAAGCTTACGACCTCCCCAATATGAGCGCTTACGCGGAAACCTGCGCCTCCATCGCTAATGTATACTGGAACAGCAGGATGTTTTTATTGCATGGCGACGCGAAGTATATTGATGTAATGGAAAGAACCTTATATAACGGTTTGCTTTCGGGTGTTTCATTAAGCGGCGACAGGTTCTTTTATCCTAATCCTTTGGCTTCATTAGGGCAACACCAGCGTAGCGCCTGGTTTAGTTGTGCATGTTGCATTTCCAACATGACGAGATTTCTTCCTTCTATGCCGGGCTATGTATATGCGCAAAACAAAAATGACTTATTTATAAACCTTTTTGTGGGCAGTGAATCTCTTATCAGGTTGCCTGGGGGAAATATCACTGTTGTTCAAAATACCAACTATCCCCGGGATGGCAATAATGAGATTACCATTAACCCGTCATCAGCAAACATTGCATTTGCATTACATATACGCGTACCAGGTTGGGCATTGAGCAAACCTATACCCGGAGACCTGTATGGCACGCAGCAAACGCCGGATAATGTACAACTGCTGCTGAATGGCAAACACGTTGCGATGAATATGCAAAAAGGATTCGCCGTAATAAGCAGGAAATGGAAAAAGGGTGATAAGGTTACGCTGATACTACCGATGACGGCTAAACGAATACTTGCAAACGACAAAGTTGAAGCAGATAAGAACAGGTTCGCATTACAACGCGGTCCACTGGTATATTGCCTTGAAGGTCCTGACAATAAGGATTCTGCTGTAATGAATATTGTTGTTAAAAAAGATGAGACCATAGAAGCTGTTTACAAACCAGGATTACTGAATGGCGTAACAGTATTGGAAATGAAAGGCAGCTCAACCAAACGCCAGTTAAACAGTAACGCATTATTGTATAGTGAACAGATAGTAACCGCCATTCCTTATTATGCATGGGCAAACCGGGGAGCATCTGAAATGGAAGTATGGATACCATATACCGAATCAGCGGCAAGGCCTAAACCAGCTCCAACTATAGCAAGCAAAAGTACCGTAACAGGTTCTGTTACCAATAAACGCATGTTGCGTGCATTGAACGATCAGTATGATCCGCAGGATTCGCAGGATGCAGGCGCTTCTTACCTGCATTGGTGGCCAAAGAAAAACAGTACGGAATTTTTACAATATGATTTCGATACTGCATATACCATTTCATCATCCAGCGTATACTGGTTTGATGACGCGCCATTTGGCGGATGTCGTATACCTGCATCATGGAAATTGTTATATAAGAAAGATGAAGAATGGATTGCTGTAAAAAACACAACAGTTTACGAAATCGCAAAGGATAAATACAATACGGTAAACTTTGAACCTGTTACTACTACAGCATTAAAACTCGAAATTCAACAACCAGTGGATTATTCTGTGGGTGTGCATGAATGGATGGTGAAATAATTTCCCTCTACCCTCCATCCTGCCCGGGCGGGAGAGACGGGTGCCTAAATTCAAATCAGCTTGATGAAATACAATGAGGGGAGTTCGTAAATCTAAAAGCCTGATTAATATTAAAGGCTTCGCATGGTTTTGTTTTGTAGCTGAACAATTACTACAGGCTACATAAAAAAATTGAGGCGCAATAGAGGCGCCTCAAATTTAAAACCCGGTATTTCTGTTTAAAAATTATCTATCCGAAAGGTAACCGGTTGTTTTCTCCAGGCTTTTACTTTCATGCCGTTGTTTTCAGCAGGCGCCCAATCCGGGCCTTTACGAATGGCATTAATGCAAAGCTCGGCAAGCTTGGTGCCCTTCATACTCAGGGCTTCCACATCACTTATTTTACCATCTTTATCCACTATGAATTGTACTATGCAGGTACCGGCTTTACCATCTTCCTGTAGTTCATCGGTATGCCGTTCCATTTCTCTTGAAATATATTTTCTCCAGGCTTCATCTCCGCCGGGAAATCTGGCCTGTATCTGAACTGTGATGAGAGGTTCATCCTTTTCTTCTTTTTTGGGGCCTGTAATTATACCGGAATTGTTATCTTCAATTGGCGGAGATACAATATCTGAAGTTTTATCGCCTGCCTGGTTTATTGTACTGATCTTAGTGTCTATCATATCATCAATATCTTTCATCACCTCTTCAGGTTTCAACTCTTCCACCATTTTAATTGAAGATGTTAAGCGTGACATTTCTATCTGAGGCTGTTCCAAGGGTTTTACAGGAGGAGGTGGTGGTGGTTCAACAATCGGCTCTTCTATCAATTTTGTTGTTGCAACTTCTGTAATACTAATTGGTGTTGAACGTGCGGTTGTCTTAAATGTAGCGCTAACAAAGGAAGCCAGCAAAACAACCAATGCCAACGCTCCCGTAATTAGTAATGCTTTTGATAAGCGGCCTGAATACCTGCTTCGCAACTCATATGCGCCATATATTTTGTTGCGGTTATCGAATACAATATCGAGCAGGCTTGCCTGCAAAATTTTATTCTTTTCCATAAACAATGTTTTTATCTGAGATGGTTGTAGCAAAAAATTCCACAGCATTTTCGTGCAACTTTATTTTTATAATCACGGGAGATTTGCGTATGGATTTTGGGAGATTATGAATCGCGGGGGTGCTATTTTACAGCAAATTTTCATTTACTTATGCTTAAAATGTTCAAACGTTTGCAAAGCTTTTTTTGGAAGTCTGTAAATATGGTAATACTTTCATAATACTTACCGGTATTGGTTTTTATTACATTTGCAGTATGAGAAATAATGAGATCATCTACTCTTTATTTTTTGACGTTTGCTCCAATAGCAATATGAAAGCGTATGAGCAGCTTTATAAAATACTGTATGCCCGTCTTGCTCATTTCTCCGCATCAATAGTTGGATCATTTCAATCAGCAGAAGAAATTGTTTCAGATGTATTTATTATGCTCTGGCGTAAAAGAGAACAATTTGTTTCTGTGGAGAACCCTGTGGTATACCTGTATGTATGTGTGCGGAATTTTTCTTTAAATGCGCTGCCTCAAAATAAAGCCCGGTATATTGATTTTGATGCACTTGATAAGGATGCATTATCTGTGATGCCGGATATTGAAGAGCGGTTGGTTTCAAGAGAGGTGGCATGTGTAATTGAAAAAGCCATACGCGATCTTCCCGGGCGCTGCCAGATGATCTTCAGGTTGATAAAAATAGACGGATTGAGCTATAAAGAAGCAGCAGAGCTATTGGGCATTTCTCCTAAAACAGTTGATGCACAGTTAGCCATCGCGGTAAAAAAACTTTCTCTTGCCATCAGGCTACATACTCCTGCCCATCTCGTAAACAACTATCTTAAAATTTCCTGAAAAAATATTGATTTCTTTTAGGGAGTTTTTGCCGCCGCTCCTGTCTTACCCCTACATGGATATTAATCAAAAGGAAAACAACAGGCTATGGTATTTGCTTGCCAGGAAAATGGCAAACGAAATAGCAGAAGCCGAAAATAGAGAACTGATTACGCTGTTACAGGCAAATCCGGATGCATTATATGCACAGGAAATTTTGAGCCAGCAATGGCTGGACAGCTACAAAAAGTTCAGTTCAAAAGACGCTGACGATGCTTTTGAGAAACACCAGGTGCGCATGCAGAAAGCAATAGATGATAATGCCGTTTCGGAATATGAAAACAATATTGAAGAAAATGCGCAACCCAAAGTCCGGGTAATATGGTGGCGATATGTGTCTGTTGCAGCAGCCTGTATTTTGGTTGCTTTGATATTGTTTAAATGGAATAACCAGGCAAAACCGCAAACAAGGGCAGAGGAATTACAGCAACTGGCTACGCAATATGGATCAAAATCGCAATTGATTTTGCCGGACGGCACTAAAGTTTGGCTGAACGGGGGTAGTACACTGGATTATCCCAAACAGTTTTCCGGCCCGCTGCGTGAAGTTACACTGGAAGGTGAAGCTTTTTTTGATGTAACCGAAAATAAACAGCAACCCTTTCTGGTGCATACAAAAACCTTTACGGTAAAAGTGCTGGGCACTGCTTTTAATATACGGGCTTACAAGGATGAGGATAGCGCTTCCGCATCGCTCATCAGGGGATCAGTTGAAGTGGAACTTAATACCAGGAAAAATAATAAGGTATTACTTCGTCCCAATGAAAAACTGGTTGTATCTGCAGCGCCTGCAATGGCAGAACCCCGTGAAGCTGCTACCCATGCAGCTATTGCGCCTGTAGAGGCTGAGGTGAAGAAATCTTTGATTACTACCGACAGGTTTAATACCGTTGCTGAAACAGCCTGGGTTGATAATAAACTGGTGTTTAAAAATAAATCGTTTGAGCAAATTGCATTGGTGCTGGAGAAATGGTTTGCAGTTGAGATATGTTTCAAAAATGAAAACAGGAAAAAGCTGAACCTTAGCGGAACTTTTGACGGTGAAAATCTTGATGAAATATTAAAGGCATTTATGGAAACCGGCGCGTCAACATTTTCTTACAAAAAAGATACTGCAGGCGCTATCATAATTTATTGATCAAACCTTAAAATTGAAATATTAACCAAACCAAACTGCATGATTCAACCTGATACCACCTGATAAAAGCAGCATATATCTCCATAAACAAAAACGGGAAATGTTGGCGCATTCCCCGTGTAGTGATGGTGAAGGAGATACGTTGTCCAAAAAAAGCGATTTAAACAAATATTCAATCAACCAACAAATCAAAGGTAATGCAAAAATTACTACTGCTTAATCGTTCCTGCCCGCGGGAGGAACTAAGAAAAGTGTTCCTGTTTATGAAAATGACAGCCCTTTTTTTGTTTGTTTGCTGCCTGCATGTAAGTGCAAAGGTGCATTCACAAAAAATATCCCTCAGCCTCAACCATGTTTCGCTCCAAAAAGCGTTTTCAATTATTGAAAGCCAAACAACTTATCGTTTTGTGTACAACGATAATAATATTCCGTTCAACCGGAAAGTGTCGGTTGAAGCAAAGGGGATCACTATAGAGGAATTATTATCCAGTGTGTTAGATAATACCAACCTGGGTTACCGCATGTTGTCGGAAAAGCTGATTGTAATTGCCCCCAAAGGCACAGAAAAAAAAGATGTTACCGTTACGGGTATGGTTACAAATACATTGGGAGAAGCCCTGCCCGGCGTAACCGTTCAGCTTAAAAATACCAACGTGGCGGTTACTACCGGCACCGATGGCAAATTTGAAATTAAAGTTCCCGAAAACGCTATCCTGGTTTTTTCTTTTATCGGGCATGAAACGCAGGAGATACCTGTTGACGGCAGAACTTCCATTGATATTATTTTAAATGCAACTGAAAACTCCTTAAATGAAGTGGTGGTTGTAGGATATGGCTCAGAGAAAAAAATAAATGTTACCGGCGCGGTAGACCAGATATCCGGGAAAAAGCTTGCTGAACGCCCTATTGCCAATTTATTCCAGGGATTGCAGGGCATCAGCCCGGGGTTGAATATTACATATCCAGGTGGTAGGCCCGGTGCAACGCCTTCCATTAACATACGGGGTATTGCAACCTTAGCCGGAACCAGTTCAGCTCCTCTTATTATCATTGATGGTATAGCCGGTAGCGTAGATGATATTCTTCGCCTTAATCCGCAGGACATAGGTTCGATGTCTGTACTAAGGGATGCCGCTTCTGCTGCCATTTATGGTGCTAGGGCAGCTTTTGGCGTGGTACTTATTACTACCAAAGCCGGCGCCAGCGGCGGTAAGCAAAGAATAACATACAATAATTATTTCTCCTGGTCAAAACGCACGGTATTGCCTAACCAGATCACTGATCCTTATATCTATTCACGAGTGCTGGAAACGGCTACCAATAATACGCCCTGGGATTATGTGAACTACGATGACGCTTATTATAAATGGGCAAAAGAGCGCTCAGAAGATCCTTCTGTGGAAGATACCCGGGTAGACCCTAACGATCCTACTAAATGGGTCTATATGGGTAACAATAACTGGAATGATTATTTCTTTAATAAATCAAGCTCTTCGCAAAATCATAGTATTTCTTTCAGCGGTGGTTCAGAAATAGGCAAAGGCAAGCCGTTCGGCTACCTGCTTTCTGCCGACTGGACAAAAGAGAATGGATTGAACAAATTGGCTAAGGATGACTGGAACCGTTATGGCTTGCGTGCAAAAGTGAATTTTACACCGCTCACCTGGTTTAAAGTTGAAAACAACCTGAATGTATACCAAACCGTTTCTGATGAGCCTACCTATAATATAACCGACATATATTATTTACAACCAACCCAGGTAGCTAAAAATCCTGATGGATCTTGGGCTAATACCGGTGCAGGAAGACTGGCAGCGCAGATCACAGATGGCGGGCGCAATACCTCAACCCGTTTTGGATTTCAGAATATTGTAAGAGGAACGGCCAACTTTTTGAATAACGATCTGCAGGTTGTAGGAAGCGCCAGCTTTAAAAGAGAAATGTGGAAGTATAATACAGATTTCCGTAAGTATAAAATCGGGGTAGGCCCGGGTGATATTCGCGAAAGCGATGATCTTGGATCAGTATCAGCAAGAAATGGTATAATAAAACATAATGTGTACGATTTGTTTGCAACCTATAATAAAACTATAGCCAGCGACCATGCTTTTAAATTGCTTGCGGGGTATAACCAGGAGGAATATGTATGGTCGTATGAGCAGGTTGCCAATGACAGGCTTATTTCTTCATCGCTACCATATATTGGTTTAACAACAGGAGATGTACCCACTCGCACAGCCTATTATACCACTTATGCTTTACAGAGTGTTTTTGGACGGTTGAATTATACCTATAAAGGCCGGTATATTATTGAAGGTAATGGCCGCTATGATGGTTCATCCCGTTTTCCCAAAGAAAGGCGCTGGGGTTTCTTCCCATCTGTTTCCGCAGCATGGATAGCCAGTGAAGAATCTTTTTTCAAACCATTGGAAGATAAACTCTCTTCGCTGAAATTCCGCGTATCCTATGGCGACCTGGGTAACCAAAGTGTAGCTGATTTTGGATATATTCAAACTTTACCCGTAGGACGATCTCCTTATCTGATCAACAACACATTACCAACCATTATTACAGGCGCTCCACAATTAAGAGTTGACCCTGATACTTACACATGGGAAAGAGTGACCACCTTTAATGTGGGTACAGATATAGGTTTGCTGAAGAATAAAATACAGGTAGGCTTCGACTATTTTGTACGTAAAACCATAGGTATGCTGGGCCCGGTAGCTGAACTGCCCGGTGTATTGGGCACTACTGCACCTACCCAAAACGTAGCTGACCTGGCTACCAGGGGTTGGGAGTTAACAGTGGGTTACCGCGATAATTTTGATATGGCTTCCAAACCATTTTCGTTCGGCGCCAAAGTATTTATTTCTGATTCAAGGTCTAAAGTCACTAAATACAATAACGACCTGTTGTCATTCTCAACCTATAGGGTAGGACAGGAAATCGGAGAAATATGGGGCTTACAAAATGACGGCTGGTTTACCAGCCAGGCAGAAATAGACGCTCTGAATGAATCTGCTATTGTTCCCTGGGGAGCGCTTGATATTGTGCCGGGATGGCCTAAATATGCTGATTTAAATAAAGACGGGAAAATTGAAAAAGGGCAAACCGTTAATGATCCCGGCGATCTGAAAAAAATAGGAAATACAAGCCCCCGTTACCGTTTTGGTGTGAACCTTGATTTTGACTGGAACAATTTCGACCTTGCTGTATTTTTACAAGGCGTTGGCAAGCAGGATTTTTATCCCCGTCATTATCTTTTCTGGGGGCCTTACCAGCAACCGTATGCAGGAATTTATGATTGGAACCTTGATTTTTATCGCGGGGCTTCCGAAACCGGCGCCGACAGAGACAGGCATTCCGCATCATATATAGCCGCAGGGCTGGCAGACGAAAACAAAAATTCCTATTTCCCGGTTCTACAAGCGTGGCTGGCTGATGCCAATTATGGTTCAGGGTTGGATATTCCTCAAACCAAATATCTTTTGAATGCCGCGTATCTGCGTATAAAAAATGTTACACTGGGATACACTATTCCCAATTCAGTTACAAAACGGTTTAAGGTAAGCAGGCTCAGGATGTTTGTAACAGGAGAGAACCTGTATGAATTTTCTTCCATCAAAAAATACATTGATCCCGAGGCTGTGGCAGATGGCTGGGGTTGGGCTTATCCCTACCAGCGTAAATACGCGTTCGGCATCAACCTCGATTTTTGATAGATACATGACAGTTTATTAACAGAAAAAGAAATCGCATGAAAAAGTTCATCAACATATATACCTTATTAGCCTGCATGGTACTGCTGGCAACCTCCTGTAAAAAGGATTTTATGGACCGGTACCCGCAAACAGAGGTACCACCCGAATTGTTCTTTAAGTCTGAAGAAGACCTATCATTATATGTAAACGGGCTATTAACCATACCGGGCAGGGGCAACTATTTATCTGACCAGGATACGGATGACAAGGCTACTACCGGGGCCTTGGAAATAAAATCTATTATGACCGGCAGCCCCAGCTCTCAAACCATTACATCAGGATGGACCTGGGGCAGACTCAGGAACATCAACTATTTTCTTGATAATTACTCTAAAGCCAATACAACAGACGCTGTAAAAAACCACTATGCCGGGCTGGCGAGGTATTACCGCGCTTTATTTTATATAGATAAGGTGAAGCGCTATTCCGATGTGCCCTGGTATTCAAAAACCCTTAATCCTTCTGACACTGTGGATTTGTATAAGCCCCGCGATCCAAGGGCTCTTGTAATGGACAGTGTGATGGCTGATTTGGCGTTTGCTGCGGCTAATGTGAAAGATAAATTTGCAAATAATCTGCCAACCGGAACGCCTGATATTTGGGTGATGAAATTAGTGCAGGCCAGAACCGCATTGTATGAAGGTACGTACAGAAAATATCATACGGAATTGAACCTTGCCGGCTCTGCTGATGCGCTCCTGCAAACTGCAGCTCAGGTGGCAAATGAGATCATAAATTCCGGGAATTTTGCACTACACGATTCTTATGCAGCATTGTTTACAAGTGCTAATTTAGACGGAAACACAGAGGTATTGCTTGCCAGCATTTACGACCAGGACCTGAAGCGCTCTGGTGGCAATGGAGAAATCCTGGATTATGAATTGTCGCCTTCCCGCGACCTGCTGCAAACCTACCTGATGAAGGATGGCAGCAGGTTTACAGCACAACCAGGTTACCAGACATTCGGGTTTGTGCAGGAGTTTCAAAATCGCGACCCGAGACTTTCAGCCACATACATATATCCTGGTTTTGTATTTGCTACCAACGCGCCTAATCCTAAACCTTATGTTCAAAGGCTGAATAAAAGCTTTACAGGTTATCACCAGCTAAAAGGTTATACCAACAGCACAGATAACAAAGTGGTAGGCGGCGTGGATTTTCCTGCGTACCGGTATGCCGAAGTATTGCTTATTTATGCAGAAGCAAAAGCGGAGCTGGGAACGCTTACGCAAACAGACCTTGATGAAAGTGTGAACCTGTTGCGCACAAGAGTAATACTTCCGGGTATTGATCTGGCATGGGCTAACAGCAACCCCGACCCGGTACTGGCTGCCAAATATCCCAATGTTGCAGGCGCAAACCAGGGCGTAATCCTGGAAATACGCCGTGAAAAAAGAGTGGAGTTTGCTATGGAAGGGTACAGGTTTGACGATTTAATGAGATGGGGAGCCGGTAAAGCGCTGGAAAAAATACCGGAAGGGATGTACTTCTCCGGGTTGGGAAATTTTGATCTTACAGGAGATGGTATTCCGGATATTAAATTAATAGATAAAAACACCAGCATCCCCAACGAAGATGATAAGGAAACAAATGCGCTGGGTGAAAAGTTAGTGTATTATAAAGCCGGCAGTTTTGGAGAAGATGTAACAGTATATCTTAAAAATGGTACCGCCGGAGGTACAACTGTTACAGAAACAACTCCACGGCAGTTTATTGATCCCAAATATTATTATCGCCCGATACCCTTTAACCAGGCAACTTTAAATCCGGCATTGAAGCAATTGTTTGGGTGGGAATAATATTTTATTTTCTTTGATCAAACAGCAGGGCAGCAATACATTTCTGCTCTGCTGTTGTTCTACTTTAATATGAAAAGAAGAAATGTAATAAAACAGGTTGGGTTGCTGGCGGCAACTGCTTTAACAGGCAACATGGCAGTAGCTAATGAGCAGGATGCTAAACAGCCAAAGCCTGTTCTTACCATTGCTCATATAACGGATGTGCATATACGTCCTGAGGAAGAAGCTCCCAATCGTTTCAAAAAATGTTTGAGGCTTGTAAAGCAGCATAAAATTGATTTTGTATTGAATGGCGGCGACTCCATTCACGCGGCTGATTATAATGATATTACCCGGGCAAGGGTAAATGAACAATGGAATGTGTGGTTTGATTGTATGAAGGAACTTGCAGGTTATGAAGTATACAGTTGTATAGGAAATCATGATCCCTGGTGGGCTGCACCGGATAAAACCGATGCTATGTACGGAAAGGAATATGTAGTAAAACAGCTCAATATTCCACAGCGCTATTACAGCTTTTCAAAAAAGGGCTGGCATTTTATTATTCTGGATGGCAACAATCCAGGTATAAAGCTTGATGATGAGCAGTATCAATGGCTGGAGCAGGATATTGCCGCACTGCCTTCCGGTACACCGGTTTTGCTGATGTCGCATTTCCCGGTATTTGGCGCAACACCTGTATTAGTGGGTGGCAATCATTCAGATAATAAGAAATTAAAAGATCTTTTTTACCAGCACCGCAACAAGGTGCGTGTGGTATTAAGCGGTCATAATCATTTATACGATAAAGTTGTGTACAATAATGTCTGGTATTGCTGCAATGGTGCTATGAGCGGTTTCTGGTGGGGAAAGGGCGATAAGGAAAGTGCCGGACCGGGATACTATCTCGAAACGCCACCGGGATATGCTATATTAAATTTATACGCGGATGGTGCAGTAACGAATGAGTATTATCCCCACGGACAATAATTATTTACATTACGTTTATATTTTTTTTAAAACGATCAGAAAAATAGTATGAAGCATTTTATTATTTGTTTAGCCGCTATTGTATTTGCCAGCGCATGTACAGCGCAATCGTCCAAAAAAGCACTTTTCGTTATCGTTGATGGTATATCCTCCGATGTGATAGAAAAATTAAATACTCCTAACCTGGATGCGATTGCAAAGGTTGGTGGATATACTAAAGCGCATGTTGGCGGAGAAAAAGGAGGCTATTCACAAACGCCCACTATATCGGCCGTTGGCTATAACAGCCTGCTTACCGGTACATGGGTAAACAAACATAATGTTTGGGATAATGATATTGCTGCTCCCAATTATAATTATTGGACTATTTTTCGCTTTTTTAAAGAACAATATCCGCAAAAAAAAGCGGCGGTGTTTTCCAGTTGGGAAGACAACAGAACAAAACTTGTTGGTGAAAACCTTGCAGCAACCGGAAATCTCAAACTCGATTATCATTTTGATGGATTGGAGCTTGATACGGTGAAATATCCTCACGATAAAAAAAGAGATTTTATGCATCGTATTGATGAGGCAGTGGCAGACAACGCGGCAGCATACATAAAAGAAGAAGCGCCTGATCTTTCGTGGGTGTATTTAGAATATACAGATGATATGGGGCATATGCATGGCGATAGCCCGGAATTTTATAAAGCTGTTGAAATGATGGATGCCCAGATGGGCAGATTATGGTCGGCAATACAATACCGTGAGAAAAATTTTAAGGAAGACTGGGTGATATATATTACCACCGATCATGGAAGAAGCGCAAGCAATGGTAAAGGACATGGCGGGCAGTCAGACAGGGAAAGAGCCACCTGGATCGTTACCAATGCCAAAGGGTTGAACAATTATTTTAAAACCGGTAATCCCGGAGTGGTAGATATTATGCCTTCCATCGCTTCCTTCTTAAATATTAATATTCCAAAAGAGCAGTTAATGGAAATAGATGGCATTCCGCTTACCGGTAATATTTCCGCTACTTCTGCCGGCGCTATGTTGCAGGATGATAAATTGCAGGTTACCTGGAAGGCTGTATCAAAAAAAGGTAATGCTAAAATATGGTTAACAACAACCAATAATTTCAAAAGCGGCGGTAAAGATGAGTATACATTGGTTGCTACCGTGCCGCTTGCAAAACAAGAAGCTGTTATTGATGTAAGCAACAAACCATCATCCTTTTATAAAATTGTTATTGAAGCACCGGAAAATATGATCAACAGGTGGGTTGTAGAAAAGAAACAATAGCGGATATTTGATGGTTTAATCTTAATAATTATGCGTATAAAATTTAGTGTTGTCATTTTTCTTGCTGTGATGGTGATTTCATGCAAGGTTCAGCGTAATGCTTCAACAAATGCTACAACCCCTTCATTGGTTACACAAGGACCCTTATGGGGCGCAGTATGGCAACAAAAAGCGTCAGAATATAAAGCGCTTTGCTTCCAGGCGTATAATACTGCAAGATGGCAGTTGGATTTGCTTTTAAAAGAACCACAAAATAAGCCGCTTGCCGTTGTTACAGATATTGATGAAACGATTTTAGATAATAGTCCTTACCAGGTACATAGTTCTTTAAAAAATGAGGAGTATAGTGATTCATCATGGATGGTATGGACAAAACGCGTGGAGTGTGATACGGTTCCGGGCGGATTAAGCTTTTTTCAGTATGCAAAAAGCAAAGGTGTAAACGTGTTTTATATCACCAACAGGCTGGAAGCGGAACGGGAGCAAACATTAAAAGAATTACAGCGCTGGAATTTTCCAGACGCCACCAATGATCATCTTATATTAAAAACAGCAGGTTCCGGCAAGGGCCCGCGCCGCGACCAGGTTGCTGCTAATTATAAGATAGTAATGCTTTTTGGAGATAATTTAAGCGACTTCAGTGCAGTATTTGATAAAAAGCCACAGGATGAAAGAGATAATCAAACAAAGAATAATGCTGCTATGTTCGGTGCTACATTTATTGTGTTGCCTAATGCTATGTATGGCGACTGGGAGGGAGCATTATACAATTACCAGTATACGCTGCCTGCAACAAAAAAAGATAGTTTGATTATAAGAAACCTGGGAAAATATTAAAGTGATATATCTTATATGCTCACTTAAATATTATTCTTTAGCGACATATACCATTTAAGCAGTTGAAAACTAAGTATTACATTAACTGCCACACCAATACTGAACAGCAGGGAGAATATGCCCGTAAACTTAATGGCTGCTATTATATTAAATCCCTCAGGCTTGAAAGGCAATGTAATTTGTTTTGCTGCTTCAGGTGCATTTTGAATAATCATCACCGCGCTCATAATATTCATAATGGCAAAAAATAAAGCCACAAAACCAACCAATCTTAATCCACCAGAGGTTTGACTGCTCAGCGGTATTCCAGGATTAAGAATACTTTTTCTTAACTGTAATGTTGCATAACTGTGCAATACAATTGAGCCGGTGAGCACCACAGACAGGAGTATTGCCAATGCTCCTGCTGACATTAATGCTCCTATCAATCCGCCCAGCACCAATATACCGCCTATTATTATATTGATCCATGAAAGAACATTCGATATGTTTAACACTTTTTTCATGCGCACTATTTATCTTTTAAAATAAGTGAAAGTTCATCCAGTTGCTTGTCATCTATTGTTGAAGGAGCGTCAAGCATTACATCACGACCGCTATTATTCTTAGGAAAAGCAATAAAGTCACGAATGCTTTCACTGCCGCCGAGTATAGCGCAAAGCCTGTCGAATCCAAAAGCAATACCACCATGCGGCGGTGCACCGTATTCAAAAGCACCTAATAAAAACCCGAATTTGTGAACGGCTTCTTCATGCGACATACCCAGCGCTGTGAACATTTTTTCCTGTAACGCCCTCTGGAATATTCTTATAGAGCCGCCACCAATTTCATTTCCGTTCAATACCATATCATAAGCATTAGCTTTAATGCCGGCATAGGGATGGGCAAGATAATTGGCTGCATCTTTAATTACCGGCGAATTATTGATCATAGTCTGAACATCAGAAGGCTTTGGCGATGTAAACGGATGATGCCTTGCTACCCAACGGCCTGCCCCGCCAGAAGCGGGGTTATCTTCTTCGCTGTATTCAAACAATGGAAAATCGAGCACCCACAACAATTTGAATTCATTTTCTTTTCTAAGCCCTAGTTTCTTACCCATTTCCAGTCTTAATTCACTAATCGCTTTACGGGTACGCTCTTCAGCGCCTGCAAGTATCAGCACAATATCTCCGGGCCGGGCATTTGTTGCCAAAGCAATTAATTTCAACTGTTCTTCAGTATAAAATTTATCAAAACTACTTTTGTAAGTACCATCAGCGTTGCATTTAATGAACGCCAAACCCTTCATGCCGATCTGGGGTCGTTTAACCCATTCCGTTAGTTCATCTGTTTGTTTACGGCTGTATTCGCTGCATCCGGGTACTGCGATGGCTACAACAGTCTCAGCATCATCAAACACTTTAAAACCTGTGGGTAATCCGTTTATAAGCGCTGCGCTTTTTCGGGGAAAAGCATAGGAAGGAAATTTAAGATTCGCCACCTTCATACCAAAACGGATATCAGGCTTATCGTTTCCATATTGCCACATGGCGTCTTCCCAGGTCATGCGCTCAACCGCATCTGTATAATTTATGCCTTTTACTTCTTTAAAAATATATTTGATCAACCCTTCAAACATATTTAATATATCTTCCTGCTCTACAAAGCTCATTTCACAGTCTATCTGGGTAAATTCTGGCTGACGGTCTGCACGCAAATCCTCATCTCTGAAACATTTTACAACCTGGTAATAACGATCGTAACCGCTTACCATTAATAATTGCTTAAACGTTTGCGGGCTTTGCGGCAATGCATAAAACTGTCCTTCATTCATGCGTGATGGAACCACAAAATCTCTTGCTCCTTCAGGAGTTGATTTAATAAGAAAAGGCGTTTCAATATCCATGAAACCATTTTCATGCAGGTAATTTCTTGCGGCACGATTTACCGCATAACGCAGCTCGAGGTTTTGTTTTACGATGCTGCGCCTCAAATCCAGGTAACGGTATTTCATCCGCAGATCATCGCCGCCATCGGTATCGTCCTGTATAGTAAATGGAGGAGTTGCAGATTTATTTAAAATGGTAAACGTTGCAACTGTTACTTCAATATCTCCCGTGGGCAATTGCGGATTTTTGTTGCTGCGCTCAGTAACGGTTCCGCTTACCTGCAAAACAAACTCTCTTCCTAAAGGATTGTTTTCAAGCTCACGATTTAATGCTTCCCCAAATAAAAGTTGGGTTATGCCGTAGCGGTCGCGAAGGTCAACAAAAGTAATAGCGCCAAATTTCCTGATGGTTTGCACCCAGCCTGCCAGTGTAACTGTTTTGCCTGCGTCCTGTATTTTCAGTGCCCCGCATGTATGTGTCCTGTACATCCTGCTTTTTTTAAAGGACAGCAAAGGTAATAAAATAGTCAGTAGTATGTGGTAAGTGGTTGCAGGTGGACGCATTTCAATTTTTCGTATTTAAAAATATATCTTGGCATGAGGGATAGACCCCTCCTTGGGTTATAATGACATCATTACGGGTAAATTGAAAATCAGGTCTTTATTTTTTAACCATGACCTTGCCATATTGCAATCAACTGCGACCGGGAAGTTTTTGTGTTTGAATTAAAAAATGTAAAAGTTAGTAAGTTACTTTAAGCAATCTCGTTGGATGTAAGACTGAGATTGCTTCTCCCGCCTTAATATTCTTTCAATTCAAATGATCATGTGGGCGGGATCGCAAAGACGGGCGAGAGCGTGATGAAATGTATACCTTGTGTTAGTTCTGACAGTAATAAACAAGGACTCTGGCACGTCATTGCGATCCCGCCTGAAGGTTGTATGTAGTTAGATGTGTGTTGCGGCGGGAGAAGCAATCTCCTCTTTCAAAAACTTATAAGAGATTGTTTCTTTCACCCCTTAAGGATGATGCTTTTACGG
>JADLCD010000142.1 GCA_020847395.1 Chitinophagaceae bacterium | reverse complement strand
CTTTCAATTCTTGTTCCGGTACACTGCCTGTCCATTATATTAATTTCTATTTCTGCCATATTAAGCCAACTGGCGTGTTTAGGGGTATAGATAAATCTTAGCTTTTGCATCAATAGCTTTGTTTTAGTTTCTCCAAAGGTTTCTATCAAAGAGCCTTCAAAGTGTGTGTTGAGATTATCCATTACTAATTGGATATACTCAGCCTGAGGAAAATGCTTTTCAATCAGGTCATCAACAAAGTGAGCAAAGTCCGGCTTTTTTCTTGTATCAGTAACTTTCGTATAACGTATTCCTTGTTGAGGAGCTATGGCAACGAAGATGTTGCAGGTTCCGTTTCTTTTATATTCGTAATCGTATTTTTCCAAACTTCCTGGTCGTGCTGCTATTGGCTTTCTATTATCGCCCAATAATTGTTTGCTCTTCTCGTCCATACATACCAAAGGATGCAGGGGATCATGGTTTAGCTTGTATAAATCCAGTAAACGATACATTCGTTCTCTGTACTGCGGCGTTATTGTTTGTATACACCACATTTTCTTTAACCAAGGCTTACATTCATTTTTTTTAAAGCCAGTCTTACAGACTCTCTGTTCAAAGTTTCAAATCCGGGTTTAGATTGTATTTCTTTTGTTAGTAACCGTATTGTCCACCGTTTTCTTCCTTCGGGACAAGGGCCGCAGGCAAGAGCCGCTAATTCCGCCTCGTGGTCTGTTGTATATTTAATTGGCTGACCGGGACGAGATTCTTCTTCCAATGCCTTTTCTATTCCTACTTCCAAATATCGTTTTTTAGTACGCCATATTGTTATTCTATCTACTTCCAAGAAATCCTCAATCTCTGTATTCTTTTTACCTTTGTTGAGCAATAGTAAAATATTTATCCGATTGTAGCGACGTAAGCTGATGCTGCTCTGCCGTTTCTGATCTGCTAAATACAAAAGTTCTTTTTTGTTCAATCTTATTTGTGTTGTCATAATTAAAATTTTGGCAACACTAAATTAATGTTTCTAAACTAATTTGTCACTACACTAGGCAATTTGAAATAAAAGCTAAATCGACTTATCCAACAGGAAGAGATATCGGTTGTTTTGATGCAATCTATTATAAAGACACCACACTTGAAATTAACACTCCATATAGTGGGCAATATGTATTAAAATTTATGAACAACAATCAAATATTCAAAACAGATATAGTTCAGGTAGACTAATTACGGCAGCCAACAAAAATATCCAGCAAATGGGGCTTGACGGAAGATCAATCGACTGAAAATCGCTACTGTACTGCATCCCGGCTTGACGGAAGTTTGCTCGGCAGACAGTTGTTAACTGGTACTTTTTAATCAGTATTCAGCTGCGGTTGTAGGCAGACACAGCAACAAATATCCTATCTGCGGCAATACTCTGTCGTTAGCGGTAAGCACAATGAAACACTCTAAGACTACAATCATTCTGACAATTTTAATTTCAATTGCCCTTTTTGTATTGGGACTATTTACGTTTGACAGGCTTTTTGAAATAATTCTTCCAAAAGTTGATGGGGGATTTTATCAAGTAACTGAACTCGGAGGACAATTTAAGACAACGCTTTTATTTTCGTTCGTACTTGGGCTAACACCATTTCTTATACTCTTAACTTGGCGACTTGCTCCTATTATTTCAAGAAGTAAAAAATTAGCCAGTGTATTGACTGTTATTGTTTGTATGACAGGTGCGATTATTGTAAGACAACAAATACTCAAATCATGTTTTACTGGACTGACAAAAAATTTCACTTCGACCGTGGACAAGATGAATGTGAGTTATCCCGTAGACCAGATAAATTTTGAATACTATTTATTCGGTGAATTGATTGTCGGATGCCCTATTTCATATTTTTTGCTTCGGCAGAAAAAAATATAAATGTCGAGTGCCGTACAGCTAACATTGGTTGCCAATAGTGGGGCTGGACATTCGAGCAATTAGCAGCAGTAATTCTACTGTGCTGTGGTTTGGGGCTTGACCTGCAAAGCCCAGCTTTAGTTCTTAATATTTAAATTTATCAAAAAGCCAGGCAGCAGTTAAGGGCGGACGAATATAAAACTCCCCACCATCGGCAATATCTGACCGTTAACAGCTATACTTTGCAACAGTTTAAAAAATTGTATATTGCAATATGAATTGGTAAGACTATATCGTTTCTGACAGTCAAATTTTACTCGGAAAACCCAGTATTAAAGGGACTAGGATTACTGTAGAACTAGTTTTGGAATTATTTGCGGCTGGCTGGACGGAAAAACAAATTCTTGAATCTTATCCAACAGTTTCTGCCGAGGCTTTGAGAGCTATTTTTGCCTATTTAAGAGCCTGCATTCAGCAAGAGCTTTATTTCCCAATATCAGTTTAATTATGTTTTTAGCAAACGAAAATTTCCCTCGACCAAGTACTATTATTTTACGAGAAAAAGGGTTTATTGTTAAAAGCAGACAAGAGGATAGCCCCGGCATTACAGATCCGCAGGTAATGGAAATTGCCACGGCTTCAAATCTCATTATACTTACGTTTGACAGTGACTATGGAGAACTGATATTCAAATACGAAAAAGACAATCCCCCATCGGTTGTATATTTCAGAGAAAAGGGCAATCAACCGGAATTTGCAGCCACGGCACTTCTATCCATTATAGAAAATACAAGCATTGAGTTAACAGGAGCTTTTACAGTCATTGAAGCAAATAATATAAGACAACGTTTCTACAAAAAATAGTACAGCGCATAACTTGGAACACAACTATCTAAACCTTGGCATAGGTGTCAAGTTTCCTTTGTAAGACTAGAGCCTCACCCTGGCGCGATAAGAGGGGTGTGCGTGGCGTCTTCGCCACGCACAGCATTGTGACGCCATTCGCAGCGTGGTGGGTAGAAAATCAGCGATGATATAAATCGTTCCATAGGAACGCCCGGTGCTTAACCTGCACAAAAGAAAGGTTTCGAACAATTATGGTCTCCGTACTTTGTACATACTATGTTCTTCAGAAACTTCGTCTCTGTTAAGACTAATAATTAATTTTGCTGCTGCACTTATTGTCTTCTTTAAAAATACACCTGTCATATCTTATGCATTTTCAACACATGAAACAATTTACCGCATATGTTTTGATAATTATTAGCCTGCATTTTACTCCTGGCTTGCATGCGCAAAAAGTTAATGAGCCTAAAAATAACCCGGCAGACTGGTCAAAACCATACGAACCATTCCGCATTGCAGGCAACCTGTATTATGTCGGCACTTATGACCTGGCATCTTATCTCATTGTAACCGGCAAAGGAAATATCCTGATCAATACCGGGCTGGCAGCTTCACGTTCGCAGATTAAAAAGAATATTGAACGGCTCGGGTTTAAATACAGAGATATAAAAATACTGCTTACTACCCAGGCGCATTGGGATCATATGGGTGCTATGGCTGCCATTAAAAAGGAAACCGGTGCGCAGTTTTGGATTGATGCTGCAGATGCTCCTGAAGTAAAATCCGGCGGAGCTACAGATTATGAACTGGCTTATATAGGTGTGAGTTTCGCGCCAATTGTGCCGGACAGGCTATTAAACGATAAAGATGTGATTCAACTGGGTGATACCAAACTAATATTGCTGCATCATCCCGGTCATACCAAAGGCTCCTGCAGTTATATGCTGGATGTTACTGATGAAAATCGCAGCTATAAGGTATTGATCGCTAATATTCCTACTATCATTATTTCCCGGAAGTTTGCGGAAGTAAAAGAATACCCTGATATAAAAACAGATATTGCTAACAGCCTTACTGCCATGAAGGATCTGCAGTTTGATATTTGGGTGGCCTCCCATGCCAGCCAGTTTGGACTGCATCAAAAGCGCAAACCGGGAGATGCGTATGATCCATTGATTTTCTCCGACAGAAAGGGTTATGATCGGGCACTGGAAAATGTTTGGAAAGCATATAAAGAAAAATGAATCGCTTTGGTCGTGGTTATTCGGTCGATAACCTTGAACGATTCAGAAATTTCTTCCTTCTATACCAGGATAGAATTTCCGCATCATTGATGCGGAAATCTTCAGACAATAGAACCATCTTCGCTAAAGAGTATAAGTCCATATTGCCAAGTAAAGAAGCGTTAAAAAAGCAGTTAAAATAACGAATGGAAAAGATTGCTGCCTAAAACAAAACATGATCACAACCCGGTTAATGATATCATCATTAATCTTTCTGTTTTTTAATAGTCGTAATCAACTGCTGCCCTCTTACCAGCATTCTCAATGCTCTCCGCCTTACAGAAATCATCCGCTTTTGCTGGCGCGACTGTGTTAAATCTGTTTTATACGCATCTACTATATGTTGATGTGATAATATACCTGCAATATCACCATTGTCTGAAATAACGGGAAGCACATCAACGTTTTCCCTTACCATCAGCTCAAGCGCGGTTCTTAAAGTGCCGGACATATGTACGGCAACCGGTGATCTCCGGATCAGTGCGCCAATACGCATTTCCGCATCGTGCTGCATCCCAAAAAGGTTAGATGCGCTGATGATTCCTGCAAAAGTATTATCGCCATCTGTAATAATAAAATGGTTGCTTTTATCTTCAGGGTGCTCCTTTATCCATGCTCTTGCTTCCGCCACAGAAACATCCTGGTTAATCACAAAACCCTGTTCTCCTGCTACATCATTTACAGTAAGTTCCTGGAGCAGGTCGGGCTCAAATGAATCTGGTGTTTTAATACCCCGGCGTGCAATTTTTTCTGTCATGATCGTATTTTCCATTATAAAAAATGAGACCATGTAAGCAGCGGTACATGCTGCCAGTAATGCAGGCAAAGCAGAAGATGTGCCGGTTGTTTCAAGCGCAAAAACAATGGAAGTAAGCAGCGCTCTTGATGCACCCGCAAACATTGCCGACATACCTACCAAAGCCGCAAGCGATACAGATATGCCTGCCGAAGGAAAAGTAGTTGCAGCCCATTGTCCTAATAATAAACCGGCTGCGCCGCCAATGGTAAGTAAGGGAGCCAGTGTGCCGCCGGAAGTGCCGCTGCCTAATGCTATTGACCAGGATATAAACTTGAATACAAACAGCAAAGCAACAGCCTGCAACGTAAGCTCATTGTTGAGCACATTAATAATATTATTATATCCTACACCAAGTGTAGCCGGAAAAAAATAACCGGTAACACCAACTGCTAATCCGCCAATAGCAGGCCACCACATCCAATGAACGGGCAGCTTGCTGAACAAATCTTCTATATAATAAACCGCTTTGGTGACGCCTGCAGACAATATGCCAATAAAAAGTCCAAGCAAGCTATAACAAAGTAATGCCATGTTGCCTGGCGCATCTACATTAATATGTATTGCAAAAACCGGTGAAGCGCCGAAAAGCAGGTGATGCCCGGCAGCGCCGGTAATACAGGCTAACGCAACCGGTATAATAGAGCGTGGCGAAAATTCAAATAATAGTAATTCAATAGCCAGAAAAATGGCTGCCACAGGGCTGCCAAAAATAGCCGACATGCCTGCCGTTGCACCACAGCTCAGTAATATTTTACGCTCATTATGTGTAATATGTAAAATTTGCCCCAGCGTAGAACCTAATGCTCCGCCGGTTGCTATAATAGGTCCTTCAGCACCAAATGGACCGCCTGTGCCAATAGTAATGGCTGACGACAATGGTTTTAAATAGGTGATGGCGGGCTTTATCTTGCTTTGATTAGTGAGTATTTGTTCCATTGCTTCCGGAATACCGTGCCCGCGAATAGCTCCGGAACCATAAT
The DNA here is from genome assembly GCA_020847395.1 of Chitinophagaceae bacterium. GTDB lineage: Bacteria > Bacteroidota > Bacteroidia > Chitinophagales > Chitinophagaceae > Agriterribacter. Next base: position 3,036 of record JADLCD010000142.1, on the reverse strand, counting down.
AGGCCATCAACCCTACCAGTATGCCGCCGGCAGCAGGAATAAGTATAACCCATAAACCAAGTGTATTATCTGCAGGACTTACAGCGGCTGTAGAAAATCTTCCGTAAAAAGACAACTGGGTAACGAAATCAATTAATATAATCAAAAACTTCGCAATGAAACTTACAGCTATTGCTATTGCAACAGCATAACATGAAATCCGGAAAACCCTTTTTTTTCCGTCGGTAATTATGGGTTGGCCAGATTCCGGCGATAAACTTTCGGCTAATGAAACAGATACGGGGATACCACTTTTCAGGCTCGTCTTCAACATATAAAGAAATTAATTTTCACAAAAAGCCAGCAAAAATATGATTTATATCATGTTTTATGACTAAAAATTATATTTAATTTTTTATTTTTGTTGTACAGATAATAAATAATCAACCACATTGACTTAAAAGTATATGCCTGTATTGAAAACGAACTGTGATCTCAGCCGTTGCTTCCTTTGCAAAAACAGCGTTGCCGGATGGCTTCCCCTTATTGGTGCTAACCGCAAAAACCTCCGGTATAAAAAAGGGGCAACAATTTTCAATGAGGGAGAAGAAGCGAACGGAATGTATTTTGTATACAGCGGAGTTGTGAAAGTGCACAGGAGATGGGGAAATCAAAAAGAATTGATCATTCGCTTTGGTAAAACAGGTGATATACTTGGCTACAGGGGATTAGGTGATGAAAAAAAATATACCGTTAGTGCTACTGCCATAGAACCTGTTGTTATATGCTATGTTGAGCTTGCTTTTTATGAATCGCTGCTGCAGATCAACCACCAGCTCACTTACCAGCTTATGCAATGCTATGCCAATGAATTGCAGCATGCAGAAAGGAAGATGAGCAATATGGTACATATGAATGTAAAAGCAAGGGTAGCAGATACCTTACTTGCATTGCAAAACCAGTTTGGAAAAAGCAAAGAAGGCAATATTGATATACAACTGAGCAGGCAGGATATAGCAGCATTTACAGGAACAACCTATGAAACGCTTTTTAGAACAATGCAGGAGTTTATACAGGAGAAGCTCATAAAAGTTTCAGGAAAAAAAATATTTGTGCTGAAAGAAAAAAAACTGGCTGAGCTCACCCATATGCCATAAACTAAGGAATGCCGAAAACGGCTGCTTTACTTGATTTTTAACTCAAAAATGATAATATGGAAAACGAAAACATGCAAACCCCTTTTACCAGGGCTTTTATGACAGCATTATTTGCCGGCATTATTACTTCGGTAATATGCCTTATTTACAATGGTATCTATCGTGATGAAACAGGGCTGGAGCCTACAGATATTATAAACGTAGGGTCGATAATTTTTGGCGTTAATATACTTTTCCTGTTGCTGGGAATCATTTTCTATTTTATGCGTTTGCTGAAGGGAACAGGTGAGATGATATATATTGCCGGGCTTGCATTGCTTACTGCATTCCTTAGCTGGAAAGCAGAAGGAGTAGTGCGTAGTTCCAATCAGGAAGTTACTGTAGCGTTTCGCGGCTTGCTGCTTGGTATAATACTAATTATAGGAGTAAGTGCATCAATAGCTGTACCTGTTCTTTTTCATAACAGAAGGTTTGAGAAAAACATACTATAATCCGGCAATATCACCAGCTTCTTTGATCATTTCTTTTCTTTAACGGATGAGCAATTGACCGTGTTACGGGGTATTGATGATACCCTGCTGATAGCATCAACATTGCTGGAAAGAAGAGGAAAGAACCACCAGGCATTGAACGATGAATTGGGTAATTACAGGATATTGCGCACATCGCCGCTTACAGAAGTGCCGTTTGTTTGCTGCCCTACGTGCCGGTAAGTGTATAGGCGATAAGAGAGCTATGCGTGGCGAACCTGCCTGACGGCAGTCAGAGACGCCGTGCACACGTGAATTAATATAGTAAGCCCATTAGTTGATTTATGAAAGAAAAATCGGATAGAACAATAAGAGGTGGCAGATCGTATTGTTCTAATGACAATACAAATTTCATAACGTTAAGATATTGGTTATCAGTACTGGTAAATTGCGTATTATAGCATAAATTTACGCGTTACAGCAATATTTACAACGACCGTTATGACAAACAACTTTCCCGAAATATTAACCAGTGAAAAAATTAACGAAAGACACATTGACTTTCGCAATGTTTTATTTGGTTTAGACAAAAATGTAATTAGTATTGAAAATTTAGAATACTTGACAAAAATTTACAACTCAACAAAACAACTTGACATAAGAAGTAAAATTCTAAAACTGTTGTATGACTTTGACTTTGCGACATTAAAAGAATTCTTTTCAAATGCGTACAAGAAAGAACGATATTTAGATATGAAAATCTATGCTTTGCGTGGACTTGCGAATTTTGTTGAAGAGAAAGATATTACAAAACTTCTTGAAAAGCTTAATCAGACATTAGCAAAAAGGCAAGAAACGACACCATATAACTACCAAGAATACGAACTCTTAAAAGGAAAAAATGCTTTACCATATTTAGTAGAAAAATTCGGGTATGAATGTTTTAAACAAACCTTGGAACAAGTAAATAGACAATATAACGCAATGCCCGAAGCATTTAAAGGACATTTTACAACAGACGAAAATGGAGAAAGTGTAATGCTGAGAAAACCAGAAGAAATTAAAACCATTATGGACAAATTTTGGGAAGACGACAGAAAAAAATACGTAAAATAATACTGCTGGTAACAAGGGTTTGCCAAAAGCGGGGCTGAAGTGCTTCGGTTGAGCATTTGTGCAAGGTTCAACAGTAGTAATTCTATTGAAATTTAGTGCTAAAAATCCCCGCCTTCGGCAAGCCCCGAAACGTTACCTGCAACCCTAACGAGCACTCTGCAAACATTAAGCAGACCAACAAAATTTACCCCAAGACAACTTTCCTATGCTTTTGACCCCAAACAACGATAGACCCAATTAGTGGCTCTAACGATTTGCCATGTTTGGTAAGGCTGTATATGACAGACACAGCACTTGAAGCATCTACTTCACGG
>JADLCD010000141.1 GCA_020847395.1 Chitinophagaceae bacterium | reverse complement strand
TTTCCCTGTGCCATCTTGTAATTATTTCCCCCAAAACTAACATCGCTTGTTTTTACATTTTTAGGATATCCTCTTGCAGCAACACCTATAGCAAATTTGTCAGCAATGAGATATTTAATATGTGCTCCAAATCCCCATTGTGAACTTCCTGTTCCTTCAAGTCTGCCGCCGTTAACACCAATCTGAACCTGGCTTTGTGCTGATATAGAAACTAAACTAAGTGTGGAAAGTGCAGCAATTAAAAACAACATATTTTTCAGTTTCATAAGTAAGTAATTTAAGATTATTAAAGTTGTGATTCATTGACTAATTAAATGAAAACCATGCCAAAGGATGGCATGATCATGTGCCGCCTGCATAGCAAAGCAGCTCTAATGAATTGTTAAAGCAAATAGTATAAACTAAGGAAGCAAATAAGGGGAAAATACATTTCCGTTGTGAGGCAATAATTCCTCATCAATTATAATTTTCTCCTCTGCATTTCTTTTTTAATTAATCCAAGTTCTCGGCCTGTTTGCCCCGCAACAGAACTGTTTTCCTGCGCTCTGCGCATGAGGTATGGCACAACGTCTTTGATGGGGCCAAACGGTAAGTATTTACTAACAGAACAACCTGCTTTAGCCAGGTTGAAAGTTATATTATCACTCATGCCATATAGCTGTGAAAAATGTATATGCGGGTGATTAAACGGAAATTCTTTATCAAGTAATAATTGTACTGCAAGCAGGTTGCTATATTCATTATGCGATGCAACAATAAGTGCAATCTTATCAAGATGATCAATGCAAAACCTTACACCTGCATTATAATCGTCATCCGTTGCCTGCTTATCGGGTTGTATAGGCGAAGGATATCCCATTTCTTCCGCACGTTTTCTTTCTTTTTCCATATATGCGCCACGCACCAGTTTAGCCCCGAGAATAAATTGCTTCAGCTCAGCAGCTTCAAGAGAATCTTTTAAAAATTTTAAACGATCATGACGATATAATTGCATTGTATTATATACTACAGGATGTATCTTATTAAATTTTTCCATCATCAGTATCGTCACCACATCAACCGGATCCTGTATCCATGTTTCTTCCGCATCAACCAATACAGCAACATTTTTTTCCGCAGCAGTTTTACAAATTTTTTCCATCCGGTATTGTACTCTCTCCCACTCTTTCTTTTCGCCATCCGTTAAAGTATTTACTGCCTGGGCATAACGTTTCATTAATGAACCCTGGTGGTCGGAAACAGAAGAATCCAATTTTTCCAACAAACCAGATCTTGCAAAGCCCGTTACTTTTACACTCATAAACGGAATATTGGGTTGCGTAGCCGCATACTCAACCACTCGTATAAATTCATTCATGGAATGATCAAAAGCTTCTTCGCCATAATCACCGCCTTCAACGCCATAATCAAGTATAACACTCACATTATACTCGCTTAACTTTTTTGCCACCTTAGCTGTTTCCGCCAGAGTTTCTCCACCAACGAACTGCTCAAAAATAGTGCTGCGGATAATTCCTTTTATAGGCAATCCTATTTTAATAGCCCAGGGTGTAATAGTAGTGCCGAGTTTTACCAGCGAAGCATATCCCATTGAGGAAAAAAGAAATTTAGCCTTTTTCAGTGCAGCATCACTTTTATATTCAAACGCGTTTTCAGTATTGTCAAATGAAACAGGAATAGTTTGATCCATATCAGGGTTTTCTTTAAACCTCAAAAGTAAGTAACAGCAAGATATGTGTTGGTGAATAATTTTACTGATTTTGCTCATTTCTTTACTTATTTTGCCAATCTTACTACATAAAATATGAAGATCAAACAAACAGCTATATATAAATTCAGCATACCGATGTATCCGTTTACTATCGCTACCGGCACAATGCACTATGCGCAAAATATATTTATCAGGATATATACAGATGAAGGAATATATGGTGTGGGAGAATGCTCCGCTTTTCCTATGATTGTGGGGGAAACACAGTCCACCTGTTTTGAAATGGCAAAAGATTTTGCAGTTATATGGAAAGGTAAAAACGCATTGGATATAGCAGAACGGATGAACGAATTACATACTTTCACTGCATACAACAGTACTATTAAAAGTGCTTTTGATATGGCATTATATGATATTGCTGCTAAAAAAGCCGGGCAGCCTTTGTATGCTTTTTTAGGTGGTAATAAAAAAAGTATGGAAACAGATCTTACCATTGGCATTGACACTCCTGAAGCAATGGCGCAAACTGCTATTGAATATAAAAACAAAGCTGTTGGCATTATTAAAGTAAAACTGGGTAAAGATCCGGATGAAGATATTGAACGGATTAAACAAATCAGGAACGCTATTGGCAACGAAATACGGTTACGTATAGACGCTAACCAGGGCTGGACAAAGGATGGCGCTTTGCACGCACTTACCGCTTTGGGCAAATATGATATTCAATTTTGTGAACAACCTATGCGGAGATATAATGACCATTATTTGCCGGCATTGCATCAAACTTCACCCATACCGGTAATGGCAGATGAAAGCGTATTTGACCACCACGATGCAGAACGTTTGATTGCAGCCAATGCATGCAGCTACGTGAATATTAAATTTGCAAAAAGCGGCGGTATATCAGAAGCTGAAAAAATTAATACTGTTTGTGAGGAAAACAATATTCCCTGCATGATGGGTGGTATGCTGGAAAGTCGAGTGGCGCTTACAGCATTTGCACATTTTGCTTCAGCAAGAAATAATATTCAGTTCTACGATATGGATACCTGCATGCTTGGTCATAAAACAGACCCGGTAAAAGGAGGTGTAAAATACAATGGCTTTATGGTTGAATTGCCTGATGCTATTGGCATTGGCGCAGATGCAGATGATGGATTTTTGAAAGGGCTGGAGAATTTGAAAATTTGATGATTTGAAAATTTGAAAATGGGTAAGCAAATGTTTACGGACACTTAACCATAAAGTCGTAAATTTTCACGAGGCATTATTTGTTGTGGACTTTGCTACCTTATGTGCTTTGTGTTCGAAATGCGGGATGGGCATTTTCTTTTATATTTGCGCAAATTTTTGTATGGAAGTAAAATCAAAGAAAGCCAGTGAATCGCTGATACAGATGACGGAACTTGTGCTGCCGAATGACACCAATGTTTTTGGTAATTTAATGGGAGGAAGATTGATGTACTGGATGGATATCGCTGCCGCACTGTCGGCTCAAAAACATGCTAATGCTCCTGTGGTAACAGCCTCAGTTGATAATATATCTTTTGAAGCGCCGATTAAACTCGGTAATGCCGTATATATTCATGCAAAAGTAACAAGAGCATTTACCAGCTCAATGGAAGTACACATGGAAGTTTGGGGCGAGGACCTGAAGAATCAGCATAAATATAAAAGCAACGAAGCCTATTATACATTTGTGGCTTTAAACGCGGAAGGGAAATCCGCGCCGGTTCCGCAACTGGTTCCCGAAACAGACGATGAACAAAGATTATACGAAGGTGCTATTCGCAGAAGACAATTAAGATTAATACTGGGCGGAAAAATGAAACCCAATGACGCTGCAGAGCTAAAAGCGCTGTTTACAAATTAGTCTTATCCTAAGTGCTGTAAACATACTCCCCCTGGAATATTTGGTTGGCAGAAATCAGTGTTGATTCAATGTGTTTCATCGGAACGGCTTATGTATCCAACGTATAACAATTGACGACATTCTCACCCACGCTCTTCCCATATCGTTGCTAAATGCACAATTGTCTGCACACTTTTCTGCATATCCTGTATACTCACATATTCATGCTTGCCATGAAAAGCCATTTCACCCGTAAAAATATTTGGACACGGCAATCCCATAAATGATAAACGTGAACCATCAGTGCCGCCTCTTGCACTGCTGAGTTTAGGCTCAATACCTGCCCGCTTAATAGCTTCAATAGCATATTCACTAACATGAGGATAATTATTCAATACTTCCTTCATATTGCGGTATTGTTTTTTAACCTCAACAGTTGCCGACGAGCCGGGGTATTTTTTTAATGCTTCATCTACATGTTGTTGCAAAAGCAATTCATATTCACTCAGCTTGTTTGTATTAAAATCCCTGATGATAAATTGCACGCTTACCTGCTCTGCAATGCCAGTGATATGCACAGGATGTACAAAGCCTTCCCGGCCTGAAGCTGTTTCAGGCGATAAGCCGTTTTTAGGAAGCCCTTCCACAAATGCTGCAGCTATCTTTATAGCATTTACCAGTTTATCCTTTGCATAACCGGGATGGGCACTGGCGCCCGAAAAAACTACGGTAAAACTATCTGCCGAAAAAGTTTCATCTTCAAAGCTGCCCAGTTCGCCTGCATCGAGTGTGTAGGCAAAATCAGCGCCTAATTTTTCCATATTTACTTTATCCACTCCCCTGCCTATTTCCTCATCAGGCGTAAACAATATTTTTATCGTGCCATGCTTTATTTCAGGATGAGTAACCAGGAATTGCAACATATCCATAATAATGGCAACACCTGCTTTATCATCAGCACCTAATAATGTTGTGCCGGATGCAGTGATGATATCATCGCCAATCTTTTCTTTCAGGTATGGATGGTCGTTAGTAGTTATAATTTGTGCCGGGTTATCAGGCAATACAATATCATTACCATTATAGTTGCGGTGAACAATTGGCTTTACGCCTTTACCGCTGCAATCAGGCGATGTGTCTACATGAGCACAAAAGCAAATAACAGGAATATTCTTTTTTGTGTTTGACGGAAGTGTTGCATATGTATAACCATATTCGTCTAGTTCAGCGTCAGCAATGCCCAAATCCAGCAATTCTTTTACAAGAACCCTGGAAAGATCTTTTTGTTTAGCAGTAGATGGATATTCCAATGAAGCAGAATCAGATTGTGTGTCAACCT
>JADLCD010000140.1 GCA_020847395.1 Chitinophagaceae bacterium | reverse complement strand
ACGTATTGAACCGGAACAACTGATTCCTGTTATTTCAATTGACACCGAAATAGAACTTGCGGATATAAAAACACCCTTTTATAATATTATTTGCCAGATGGAGCCTTTTGGTCCGGAAAATATGCGCCCCGTTTTCATCTGCAAAAATATTGTTGATACAGGCAATACCCGTGTGTTGAAGGAACAACATATCAAATTCTCTTTAAAACAGGGAAATGTAATGATAAGTGGCATAGGTTTTAATCTTGCTTATAAAATGCCTCTATTATTAACCAAACAGCCTATTGATATAGTTTTTACTATTGAAGAAAATGAATGGAATGGGGAAAAATCGCTTCAACTTAAAATTATTGACTTCAGATTAAGTGCTACTGTTGAGTAAGTGGATTGATTATATAAAACTGTTTTGGTATTTTGGTGCAAACTGGAACTTTCGCCTTGCGTGGTTTATAATAGTACATGAAATAAGAGGCGAAAAAAAATACCACATCAATACTACCGCCCCCATTGAGCTTCCGGATTTAACCATACAAAAAGGAGATATTACCAAATCATCCCGGTACGAAGCAGTTAACTATTTTATTCTTGAAAGCTTACTTCAAAAAATGAGGACAATAGATGAAGTTTCCTCTTTTTCAGATTTAGGCTGCGGCAAAGGAAGAGCGCTGGTTGTTGCTGCACACTTTGGCTTTACTAAACTTAAGGGCGTTGATTTTGCCAGGGAAGTTTGTGATGAAGCCAGGAACAATATGCGATGTTTAAAAGAAGTATTCCCGGCTATAAGCTATGAAATCATTTGCGGCAATGTAACCGACTATACAGTACAACCGTGGGAATCAGTTTTTTTTATGTTTAATCCCTTTGATAAAGAAATCATTGAAATTTTACTTGAAAAGGTAGAAGACTCTCTCGGTTCATTTCCAAGAACTATATATTTTTTATATGCAAGCCCCAGGCATATTGAAACCTTTTTTGAATTTGAGTATGAGCCTGTATACAGGAAAAGAAAATTAAAATGGCTTGATGGTGTAATACTAAAAAAAGAGGCTGTTGTATAAAATATTTTATTGATGATTATGCCTTAACCATTACGGGTTTCTTTTTTTTACGATACCAAAAAAATGCATATACCGCAATTAAAATTGTTGAAACAGTAGCTATAAGCGGAATATTTACAGACTCTGATAATGCATTATGCAGTGATTGTGTTTTACCAACCAATACAAGATGCGCCCAATAAGAAGGATCTTTTTGATTGGGATAATCTTTAATAAAATCGAGTTTGGAAAGCCTTAGTGCGGTATTAAGATCATTACCATCATCCATATACTTGTAAAAATGGTTGATGATATATGCTGTAGACTGATCATTTGCCGGCCATAAAGTAGTTATTACACTTGGGCAACCGGCATATAAAACACCCCTGCTTAAACTCATTACACCTTCACCTTCCACCAACTTACCAACACCGGTTTCGCAGGCGCTTAGCAACATTAACCGTGTAGAATCTAAATTGAGATTATACAACTCATTTAAATAAAGTTTATAATTATCCGGTTTTGCAGAATCCTGCGGGTAGAAGGCAACATAGGATTGAGAAGGATTACCGGGATTCATTACCGCATGCGTAGCAAGATGCAGAATATCATAGGAGTTTATTCCTTTAAGAAATTTTGCTTTGGTTGCGTTTGTATCCATTAATATTCTGCCATTCAATCCGGCTATTTCCATTTGGGTTGCGGGCAGGCGCTCCAGCAACATAGAATCTGTATAGGAATACAAACCCCTGTTTATAAAAGGAGCAACGGCTATTAACCTGGGAAGTCCTTCTTTTTTCCTGACCTCATGTTCATTAATAAACTGAATAGAGAAATTATAACTGATGGAATAATCTTCAATCAGCATTTTTCCGGATGCAGGATTTTGAATAATCTCAAAAGGGAAATAATAAAATATTCCATCGGGCAAAATAATCCATTCTTTCTTTGTTTCAATAAGCGGAAAAACAGGTTGCATGAGTGTAGCAAATAAGTTTTGTACAACAGCATCTGATGTTTCCCTGCTCACCGGCTCTGCATGCTCTAAACCACTTTGCACCTGGCTTACCTGGCTAAGATTAAGATTAGCAACCGGTGTAACAGAAGTTTTAATATCAGCATTTGTAATTGCGAAAACGTACAACAAACTATCAGAAAAATACAGATCAAGAATGGCAGTTTCATCTTTTAGTTTGCTCTTGAAAAAACTTTGGTCTACTTTAAAATTATCGCCTCCGCCATCATCTGTATACTTATGTATTTTATTTTGAACAACGGACAATTTTAATTCATCGTTACGCTTTTCTGTGGCTAATTGCAAACCCGTACTGTCGTCCTGGTTCTGATCCATTTTAATCTGCAATCTTGCAATCCTGTACTTCAACTCTTTTTCCTCCTGTAATAACTCTGCCGGAATATTTACTTTACTTTTAACCTCAAAGTCTTTAAGATTAGCAACCAATACCGAAGATTTATTTTTTTCCACGATAGTATATGCTTCCCATAAATATTCTTTCTCACTGGTGAGTTGATGCAATTGCATTGCAATATCAATTGCTTTGGTATAAACAACATTACTATTGCTCTTTAAAAAAATCTTTGCTTCATCAGATTCCATGGTACGTTCCAGGTGGTCGGCTAAACTTATTCCGGAGGCATAGGTTTCAAACGCAGCTTTTAAATTATCCAAAGATTTTGTATTGGTATATAAGGCTTCAAAACACTTAGCCTTTTTTACAATAGCATTATATAAATTGAAAGAGGAGATAATACCTGAAAATTCTGATGGATTATGATACATATTGCTGTCTGCATAATCAAACATCAATTCAGTAATAGCTTTTTGATATTGATGCGCTGCATCTGAGGTTTTTCCCGCTCCGTATAAATAATCTCCTTTATAAATATCATGTATGCCCAATGTCATTTTGCTCACATGCCTGTTACTATCTATAATATTTTGTTCAAATAATTTAAGATAATGATCTGCAGAATCATATTGCCTTAATTGCAAATGCGCGTTTGCAATAAAATTAAATACCTCTACACCTGACCCTTCTTTGTTATCCTGGAAATACTTTAATGCTTCATTATACCTATTGATTGCCATATATATATTCCCGATATTCAGAGATATTTCTCTTACATTCTGTTTATATTTCAGCAAATTAAAATATTCCCGAAGCGCTTCTTCATATTGTCCTAATCGATTAAGAGATGAAGCTATATTCGTTTCGAAGTTTATCTTCTTTATTATAGAGCCCTCATCACCTTCAATAATCTGCAGTGCTTTTTCAAAACAGTTTTTACTTTGTAAATAATTACCACCATCAAAATATAAAGCACCTAAAGAATTGTACAGTCGCTCCAGTTCTTCATTGTATTTATATTTTTCGGTAAGAGCGTATGCCTTTTCAAGAAATAAACGAGTTGAATCGAACCTGTTCTCTTTATAATAAATTCCCCCTGCGTATAATAGTGGTTTAAATTCCAGTGAATCGTTTCCGGTATGTTTTTGGTTGGCTATGGCTAACGATTTCAGGTAAAATTTTTTAGCAATATCAAGATTACCGAGTACTTCTTCTAACACTCCCCGCTTCCATAAAGCATTAAACAAGAAACTATCCGGAAGAGCAGCATTATCATTGTAAGCAGCTATTATTTCGTCAAAATTCTTTTTTGCTGCTGCATCTGTTTCGTCTGTAGGAGCTGGCAGGGTAAACAAACTGTCGGCAGCCTTATAGGTATGGCTTATAGCGTCTATATGTACCGGGTCTCCTGACATGGAGAACAGGTAACATAAGGTAAAAACTATAAGAATTACACCCTGTTTACGCATAAAAAAAAGGTAATCATGGGATTACCTTTAAGAAACGATGATTTTTTTTAATTATTATCAACGATTTGCAACAACTACAATATGAGGAGGCCGTGGATTGGCTACTTTATCTTTATTTGTTCTGAATAAAAGGTTTAAAACCCCATCCAGAATATCATTAATGTCATTAATTAAGCCCTGGGGTACATCAGATAGTTTGCTGTAATAAGTAAACTCAAGATCAATTTTTCTCAAAGCTCCGCTGCTACAGTCATCCAAACGGTAATATAATGTAGCATTAACTGTTTTTCCATTTGATGGGTTGAGTGTTCCGAAAAGCCCGTCCAATACAGAACGCTTTAAACTGATTACACCGGTTTTTGTATCTACCCGTATGTTTTTTGCATTACAGGAAAATCCGGCTGACGGCTCATCACCACTGCCATTACCATTATCATCATCATCGTCGTCGTCAAACTCACAACCGTTTAATGATCCGTTAGGGCCACAAACCGGGGAATACGTTGGATTACCATTATAAACCGGCAACAGCAATGTATCATTATCACTTAGCACATGTATACCATCTAAATAATTAATACCTGAAGTAATTACAGTAGTGAAGCAGGTATCCTGGTAACCCTCACGAATAAACCCAACCTTATACTTTAAACCACTTTCACTTTTTGTAACATTAATCACGCCGGTATTGCCATCAATATCCAACCCTTCAGGAGTAGAGATATATTTTCCTTTACCAGGGTTGTTTACCGGGGATACTTTATAATCTTTACCTCCCTGCCATTGATAACACAGCACAGAATCTCCGTAGTCAGGCGGAGTACAAACTGCAGGTTGAGTTGTATCTGTTTTAGGGGGGTTAGTAGTAGTACCTGTCGGAAAAACATCTTCCAGGTTTTTTTCACATGCAAATAATATTGTTGCCATTATGAACAAGAGATAGAACTTATACGCTTTCATAAGTTTGGGTTGGATCAATAATTATGTTTTTTTTAAGCGAAAGACTAAATTTAGTATGTAACGCTTTACCACACAATAAATCAATGATAGAAATTTCGATTATTAGCATTACGATTTGATTAGTAACTTATTGTTCATTCGCTTCAATTTATATACTTTATTTATTTACCAAACCTTAAACCAGGGCATTGTTTAATAAAAAAAAGTATGCATGTTGTGCATACTTTTTTTGAAATAAATATTTATGAATTAACGATTTGCTGCCACTACTATCTGTTGAGGGTGAACACTGGCTGCCATTTCACCTGAAGATATGAATAGATGCTTTGAGAAACTTTCCCAAAAACTCCCTATACAATCAAATAATGACTGAGGAACATCAGATAGCTTTTTGTAAATTAGTAAAATATATACCTATCTTAATAACCGCATTAGCAGGCACGGAAAGCATCAGAAAGTAAATTAATCAATTACATAATGCCTTGCAGCAAGCATTATGTACACCTAAACTTTACGCATGAAATTTACCGGAGTATCTCTTGTGAGCATTCTATGGGTTTTAAACTGCCAAAGCCAATCCATAAATCCGGCGGACTCTTTACAGGATGTTTTAAAAAAATATACAACAGCAGATACAGTAAGAGCAAACACTCTTTTAAATTATATAAACAGTCTGCTTTATACCAGGCCAGACCCTTCTTTGCTTACCTATGCCGAAGAAGCATTAAGTATTTCTAAAAAAACGGGCTGGAGTAAAGGTGAAGCAACTGCTCTTCAGCGTATAGGAACCATTTATTCCTTTGTACTGGCAGATAATGTAAAAGCATATCCTTATTATTTGCAGGCACTTGATGCAAATGAAAAAGTTGGCAATAAAACATTTCAATGGCAAACACTTGCAAATATCGGGCTGCTGTTTTTTAATGCACAGCAGTATCAAAAATCACTTTACTATTACAAACAGGCCCTGCAGATTGCTGAAGATATAAAAGCTAATGAAGCAGCTATGCTGCAACTAAAAGGGAATATGGGAAATGTATATGCGGAATTACAACAACCAGACTCTGCTTTAATATTATATGATTACGCCATTAACACTTCCAGGAAAATTAATAACCCTTTATTTTTAAGTAATTTTTTAAGTACTGCCGGGGTTGTTTTAAACAGGAAAAACCTGCTTGATTCAGCAGAAAAAAGTTTAAAGGAGAGTATAGTAATTGCAGACTCTGTTAATAATCCCTTGGTAAAAGCTATTTCACTCAATAATCTTGCATTAACCTGCAATCTTCAAAAAAAACCACGGCAAGCCCTTCCGCTTGCCAAACAGGGGATGCAGATTTTAGAACAACTTAATGCAACACAATGGAAAGTAATTGGACTACAAACATTAAGTGATATTTACTATAGCTCCGGCAACTACAAAGATGCTATGGATAATTTTCAAAAATCCATTGCTATGAAAGATTCCATTATCAACTCTTCAAAAAATGTGCAGATGGGTGTGATGGAAGCTACTTATGAATATGAAAAAAATAAAGCAATAACTGAAGCAGCCTATGAGACACAATTATCAGAACAAAAATTTAAGCGCAATGTATATCTTGGCATTGCCGGGTTATTGATTGCAGGTGGTATGCTGTTTTTCTGGGTTTATAAAAGGCGCCGGGATGCTACTGTGAAACAGAAAGAAGCTGAATTAAAAGCCGAAATTTCAGCTACAGAAATGAAAGCACTCAGGGCACAAATGAATCCTCATTTCATTTTCAACTCGCTGAATTCGATAGGCGATTATATCTCCAGGAATAATATAAAACTGGCGGATGAATACCTTACAAAGTTTGCTAAACTAATGCGCCTCATACTTGAAAATTCCGAACACAAAGCAGTGCCATTGATTGATGATTTAAAAGCATTGCAGTTGTATATGGAATTAGAAGCCATTCGCATGAATAATAAATTTTCTTTCGAAATAAAAGTGGATACTGCTATTGAAAGCGAAAATACATTGGTGCCACCGCTTATACTCCAACCTTTTGTAGAAAACAGCATTTGGCATGGCATAGCTAAAAAGGAAGGAACGGGTAAAATAATTGTTGCAGTTAGAAAGACTGGTGATATGATAGTTTGTACCGTTGAAGACGATGGTATTGGCAGAACCGCAATAACCAATGAAATACCGGTAAATAAGCCAGTTAAAAAATCACTGGGCATGAAAATTACAGAAGAAAGAATTGATATGTTGAACAAAATAAAAAACACTTCAGCAAGTGTGAAAGTTCACGATTTAACACAGGGCACACGTGTAGAAATACAACTTCCTTTAGAGCAAACCTTCTGATGTTAGGATAGAATACGGTTTCGACTAAATAGGTGTTATCATCGATAAATAGTATTTCATCGAAGTTTTAAGACTACACATCGAAATCGCCTCTTTTAAATGAATTTGCCGATTAATTTTATACCGAAACTCTAACCCAATATCATGCAAACCAGAAAAATTATATTAATTGTTTTAGCCTGCTTTGTTTCCGCTTTAGCTTTTTTAGGCGTGTTGCCTATGCATAGAACCTATACTGCTGCTATTACGGTTAATGCAAGCAACACAATAACAAACAGAACGATTGCTGATACTGCCAACTGGCCTACCTGGTATACCGACTCAGAAGAGCATAAAGGGGTTTTAAAAAAATTTGAATCTTTTTCAGAAAAAAAGCATGACAATTTTAACTATACCATTCAAAATAATGATGACTTGAAAAATGGTATGATCCGTTTAACACGTTCTAACAAATGGAATACAGAAATTACCTGGGTTGAAGAATTAGAAATTAACAAAGGTCTCTTTAACAAGTTAAAACTACTTTTTAATCCATCACAGTTTCGCAAACCCTTCTTCGATAAGATAGTACAGTTCAAAAATCATATAGAACACCCTGACAGTATATTTGGCGGGATTGCTTTTGAGCGTGCTGAAATTCCTTCAAACAAAGTGGTGATTAAAAATGATACCGTAACAATCGCAGAAATGGAAGATGCTATACTGAAATCGTACAACGATATTATAGCAAGCATTCCGCAGGAGTTGGTTAAAGAACCAGGCACTTTTTTGAGCCAGTATGAAAAAATTAGTGATGTTGCTGTGGCGCTTAGTGTTGCCGTTGAAATAAATGAACCAGAAAAAGAATTAAAAACGCCTTTTGAACTTGCGGAACTGGACGGCTATCCGGCAGTTGTTATGCACACTACAAAAAATTATAAGGAATTAGATGCGGATGTATCTATTATGTATGAATGGCTTAAAAAGCATAATGAACGCCCCGCAACCAGCTTTTGGGTAAAGCATAACCCGGGTAATAATATAGCCCTGGCATCGCCTGATAATAAACTCACCATTATACAGGAAGTATATTCTTTGCAATAAAACCAGTTTTTCCTGCTGAAGTTTTGCTCACTTTGTAAGAAGAAATAAAAATTGCATCAAATTTTTTATTGAAAATCAATAAATTACAAAGGTTCAATAAAAAATAATACTCCATTTTCTTGGAAATCATATTGCTTTAGTCCTACCTTTGCGCTCCAATTTTATAACCGGTATATGGCGGGATGGCGCCGGTACCAACCTGTTACAAAACAGGTAAAACAAATAAATATGAGCAAATTACATTTTACTACCAAGCATGCGAACGAGGCTACCGTGCAACATAATTGGTATGTTGTTGACGGCACCAATCAAACCGTTGGTCGCATGTGCGCAAAAATTGCCGCGGTATTACGCGGTAAAAACAAAGCCTACTATACTCCCCATGTTGATTGCGGAGATTATGTGATTGTTATCAATGCAGACAAAGTTGCATTTACCGGTAACAAATTAGAAGACAAAACCTACATCAATTTTTCTGGTTACCCAGGTGGTAAAAAAGAAGAAACTGCAAAAAGCCTTCTTGCCCGCAGGCCAGAAGTAGTGATAGAAAGAGCTGTAAAAGGTATGCTTCCTAAAAATCGTTTGGGTCGTAAAATTTACAAGAAATTGTTTGTATATGCAGGTGCAGCGCATCCACATACAGCACAGCAACCCAAAGCATTAAAATTCTAAATTAGTTAAACTGCTAATAGCGGTTTCGCTAATAGCGCAAAGCGTAAATAATGGAAAAACAAAAAAATGGCGTTGGCCGTCGTAAAGAAGCAGTGACGAGAGTTTTCCTTTCAAAAGGAGATGGAAAAATCACTGTAAACGACAAAGATTATAAACAATATTTCTCATTAATCTATTTGCAGAACCAGGTAGAACTTCCTCTTAAAACTATCGACAGCTTAGACAAATTTGATGTAAAAATCAATGCTACCGGTGGCGGAGCTAAGGGACAGGCAGAAGCTGCAAAACTTGGTATTGCACGTGCATTGCTTGAAGTAAGCGCAGATTACAGACCGGCTTTAAAAGCAGCGGGTTTATTAATGCGCGACCCAAGAGGTGTTGAGCGCAAGAAATTCGGTAAGAAAAAAGCAAGAAAGAGCTTCCAGTTCAGCAAGCGTTAATGTTTGTTTTGCAGAAGTTCAGGTTATATATCGATTCATCATCAGAATTTTTCAAATTATTAAACTATAAAAATGGAAAATAGCACTTCATTGCAGCAGCAATTACTGGAAGCCGGTGTTCACTTTGGTCACCTGCGTAAGAAGTGGAACCCAAAAATGTTGCCTTACATTTTTGCTGAGAAAAAAGGCATTCACATTATTGACCTCAACAAAACAGTTGAGAACCTGCAGGAAACCGCAGCCGCTTTAAAAAACATTGCCAAAAGCGGTAAAAAAATAATGTTTGTTGGTACAAAAAAACAAGCAAAAGAAATAGTAACTGAATGCGCAAAGCGTATTAACATGCCTTTTGTTACAGAAAGATGGTTAGGTGGTATGCTTACCAACTTTAATACTGTACGTAAAAGCGTTAAGAAAATGCAGAGCATTGATAAAATGCTTAATGATGGCTCATTCGACAGCATTACTAAAAAAGAACGCCTTACGCTTAGCCGTGATAAAGAAAAAATGGAAAAGGTGTTAGGTGGTATAGCCCAGTTAGGACGTGTGCCTGCTGCGTTATTCATCATCGACATTGGTCATGAGCATATTGCATTGGCAGAAGCAAAGCGTTTGGGTATTGCTACTTTCGGTATGGTTGATACCAATTGCGATCCTAACAAGGTTGACTTCGCAATTCCTGCAAATGACGATGCTACAAAATCCATAGCTATTATCACTAACTATATTACTGCTGCTATTGCAGAAGGTTTGGCTGAACGTCAAAATGAAAAAGCTGAGGAAGAAACAGAAGAAGAAGTGGTAGAAAAAGGGCCAAAGCTTGAAATTGATGAAGCAGGCGGTGACAGAGAAAAAGGTGGTCGCGGCGGCAGCGGACGTGGCAGAGGTACTGCCGGCGGCGGTGGCGGACAAAGAAGACGTACACCATCATCAGGTGGTGGCGGAGCAAGACGCCCGGCAGGCAGATAATCATATATACATTTAGCGATACAAAGTTGTATTGTTTTGTAAAATGTATTTTCTAATATTTTAAAATATTTCAGATATGTCAACTTTAACTATAACAGCAGCAGACATCAACAAACTCCGCCAGATGACTGGCGCAGGTATGATGGATTGCCGCAAAGCATTAACTGAAACAAACGGTGATTTTGAAGAAGCTATCGACTGGTTACGCAAGAAAGGAGCAAAAGTTGCTGCTCTACGCGGAGACCGTGAAGCTAAAGAAGGTGTTGTGCTTGCACAAACAACCGCTGACAATAAAACTGGTATGGCTGTATGTATTAGCTGCGAAACAGACTTTGTTAGTAAGAATGCTGACTTCGTAGCTTTTGCTCAAAGCATTGCGGATGCTGCTATTGCTAATAATGTAAAAAGCGCTGATCAATTAAACAATGTAAGCATTAATGGTGCTAAAATTGCTGACCTCATCAACGATAAATTAGCCAGCATTGGTGAAAAAATCGGCATCAGCAAATTCGAACGTCTTGATGCAGCTTATGTAGCTTCCTATATTCATGGTGCTAACCGCATAGGTGTGCTGGTGGGTTTTAATAAAGAAGCTGCTGAAGCAGGTAAAGATGTTGCAATGCAGATT
>JADLCD010000139.1 GCA_020847395.1 Chitinophagaceae bacterium | reverse complement strand
TCACGTATTGTACGTTTGCCGCTTAATAAGGTTGGGCTTACCAACAGGATTAATAAAGCGTTTCAGCAATTGGAGCAGGAATACGAAAGAGAACCTTCGGCAGAAGAGTTGGCGGAAATTCTTGAAATTGACACAGAAGAAATAGCAGCTACTTTGGGCGTTGCAGCAAGGCACGTGAGCATGGATACTCCGTTGTCAGAAGGCGAAGACGGCACATTGGTTGATATAATGGCAAACCCCAATGCAGATAGTGTGGATGAAAGAATTGCACATCACGAATCATTAAAAAAAGAAATAGAAAGATCGCTGCATACGTTAACTGATCGCCAGCAGGATGTACTCCGTTTTTTCTTTGGTATAGGTATAGATAACCCAATGAGTCTTGAAGATATTGGAGAACGTTTTAACCTTACCCGCGAAAGAGTAAGACAAATAAAAGACAAAGCGATAACCAAGTTAAGAACAGCGTCAAGGTCTAAGTTACTTAAAACTTATTTAGGCACTTAAACGCTGCAATTCTTTCTTTACATAATTTCCTAACGATTTTAAAAGTGAACAATTTACCTTTGTTCACTTTTTTATTTTAAATATGTGTAAACAAACAAATTATGTTTGAATCATTGTCGGAGCGGTTAGATTCGGCCTTTAAGCAGATAAAAGGTGAAGGCAGGATTAATGAACTGAATATTGCTAATACAGTAAAGGATATCAGGCGCGCCCTGGTTGATGCAGACGTAAACTATAAAATAGCCAAAGACTTTACAGATACAGTTAAGACCAAAGCTTTGGGCGAAAAAGTGTTAACCGCTGTGAGCCCCGGTCAACTGATGGTTAAAATAGTGAAGGATGAACTGGCGGAACTGATGGGCGGTACCGAGAGCGAATTTAATATTACAGGCAATCCGGCAGTAATACTTATTGCAGGGTTGCAGGGTAGTGGTAAAACCACGTTTAGCGGTAAGCTGGCCAATTATCTCAAAAATAAAAAAGGAAAATCGCCCCTATTGGTTGCGGCAGATATTTATCGTCCTGCGGCGATTGATCAGTTAAAAGTTTTGGGTGGGCAGATCGATGTGGATGTATACAGCGAACCGGAAAATAAAAATGCAGTTGAAATAGCTCAGCATGCTATTAAAGAGGCAAAGAGCAAAAACAAGAATATTGTTATCATCGATACTGCGGGCAGGTTGGCAATAGACGAAGTGATGATGACGGAAGTTGCCGATATTAAAGCAGCGGTTAAGCCACAGGAAATTCTTTTTGTGGTAGATTCAATGACGGGGCAGGATGCTGTGAATACAGCCAAAGCATTTAATGAAAGACTGGATTTTAGTGGTGTGGTACTTACAAAATTAGATGGTGATACAAGAGGTGGTGCGGCACTTTCCATTAAATACACCGTTCAAAAACCTATCAAGTTTATAAGCAGTGGCGAAAAGTTAGATACCCTGGATGTGTTTTATCCTGAAAGGATGGCGCAGCGTATTCTGGGTATGGGTGATATTACAACCCTTGTTGAAAAAGCGCAGGCCCAGTTTGATGAAGCGCAGGCAGCCAGGCTGCAGAAAAAAATGCGCAAAAATCAATTTGATTTCCAGGATTTTCTTGACCAGTTGCAACAGATCAAAAAAATGGGGAATCTTAAAGATCTGATGGGCATGATTCCTGGTATGGGGAAAGCCATAAAAGACGTTGATGTAAGCGATGACTCTTTTAAAGGCATAGAGGCGATGATTAATTCAATGACGCCCCATGAAAGGGCTAATCCGGATGTAATAAACCCAAGCCGCAGAAACAGGATAGCAAAGGGCTGTGGTAAGGATTTAGCAGATGTTAACCAGTTTATGAAGCAGTTTGAGCAAATGAAACAAATGATGAAAATGATGAATAAGATGCCAATGGGAAGAATGGGTTTGGGGAAAAGATGATTTTTTTGTATTTTTAGTTTGATATGTAGTTTGCAAGGTATATCTTCGCAAACCTTTAGAAAGGATAACAAATTATCAATCACCCATTTAAAATGTTTATTTTTTATGGCTGTTAAAATCAGACTGCAACGTCACGGGAGCAAGAAGAGACCCTTCTACTTTATAGTGGTAGCCGACGCCCGTGCGCCAAGGGATGGAAAATTCATCCAAAAGATCGGAACCTACAATCCATTGGGCCAACCTACTGCTGTTCAATTAGACAGACAAAAAGCATTAGACTGGTTACAAAAAGGAGCTCAGCCAACTGATACTGTACGTAAGATTTTATCTTACAAAGGAGTGTTATACCTTAAGCATTTATTGCGCGGTGTAAGCCTCGGTTTGTTTGATGAAGCTACTGCAATGTCTAAATTCCAGAAATGGCATGAGGAACATGAAGGCAGTCTCAGGAAAAAGCAGGAAGAAGCGGCAAGATCAAGAAGACCGCGTAAGCCTATGGCTCCAAGGAGAACTGAACAAAGAGAAGAAGGTAACTAAACATAGTATTTCTTCAACTTATTTGCCTTGTGAATGTATTTTCACAAGGCATTTTTGTTGAAATAAAAATCAATCGGTGGAATCTGAGTATTTTAAGATAGGAAAATTCGTTGCTGTTTTCGGATTAAATGGTGAATTGATTGTACAGCACAGCCTCGGAAAAAAAACTACACTAAAAGGTATAGCTGCGCTTTTTATTGAAGATGCTCATGAAGCTTTTCTTCCTTATTTTGTTTCATCTGCCCGTATAAAAAGCGATGCTGAAACCTATATTCAGCTTGAACAGATCAACACACGTGAATCTGCCAGAAGATTTGTTCAAAAAGAAGTATGGTTAAGCAGTGATGATTTTAAAAAATTTGCAGCTAAGTCAGCTCCTATTTCATTTTTAGGATACCAGATTATTGACGGTAGTAAAAGCATTGGCGAAATTATTGAGGTAATTGAAATGCCACACCAGGTATTGTGCAAAATAAATATGGCAGGAGAAGAAAAGCTGATACCATTACATGAACAAACATTAGAGCGAATTGATAATAAAGCCAAAAAAATTTACGTTACTCTTCCGGATGGACTTCTTGATCTCTGATGCATATTATAAAAGCCCTGGATATACTTCTCTTTTTTTTGAGGAAGATTATTAAAATAAATTTTATATAAATACAAGGTTTCGTATTAATGCAAGCCCGATATTTGCTGTAAGGAACTTATAACGTATAGATATGAAGCGGATCTTAACTAAAAATGTACTAACACTATTAGCTGTAATTGTAACTATAGCTGTATTACATCTTTTACAAAGCTTTCAGAAAAAAAACACCGGTAAAACGCCTGTTGAAGCCGCTGTTGTCAAGAAAACCTTAGCGGGATAATTGCCTGCAAATATTTTTTACAATTTCAGGCCCTTCATAAATAAATCCGGTCCATACCTGTATTAATGAAGCGCCTGCCTGAATTTTTTCTGTAGCATCAATTCCATTAAAAATTCCACCACTGCCAATAACCGGTATTGCATTTCCTGTTTTTTGTATAATGTATTTCACAATTGCGGTAGATATTTCTTTAACCGGCTTCCCGCTTAATCCTCCATTGCCTATTTCGGTAATAATGCTTTGAGGCGTTTTTAATGCATCGCGACTTATAGTAGTGTTGGTGGCAACCAAACCATCCAATTGAATTTCTATGGCAAGGTCAATTACATCATCTATTTGTTCTTTGGTTAAATCCGGCGCTATCTTTAACAAAACCGGTTTGGGAGTATGCTTTGTTTTATTAATAGATTGCAGGTTCACCAATATTTTTTTCAGCGAATCTTTTTCCTGCAATTCCCGAAGCCCTGGTGTGTTGGGTGAACTCACATTCACAACAAAATAATCTACATAATCGAATAAAGCATTGAAACAAATTTCATAATCCTTCCATGCTTCCTGGTTAGGCGTAACTTTATTTTTGCCGATATTACCTCCAATAATAAGCGTAGATTTCTTTTTAGCAGCAGCCTGTTTAGTGCGCCATATAGAAAGCCTGCCGGCAATTATTTCAACACCATCATTATTAAAGCCCATGCGGTTAATCAAAGCCTTATCTATCGGCAACCTGAACAAACGTGGCTTATCATTGCCAGCTTGTGGTTTAGGCGTAACCGTGCCTATTTCAACAAATCCAAAACCAAGTGTTTCTAATGCTCTTAAATATTTTGCATTCTTATCAAAACCCGCGCCCAGCCCAACAGGGTTAGAAAAAGTTATCGTGCTGTTGGCAGAGGCAAAAAACTGTTTTTTTTCCAGGTTACCTTCAGGTTTAAAATAACTTTTGATAATTTTTCTGAATACACCTACGCTGCAAACAGCCTTCAATACGTTCATTGAAAAGTAATGTGCCCGCTCAGGCGAAAATAAAAAAAGAATTTTTCGTAGTAGTTGATACATATGCGGCGCGAAGGTAATAATAGCGCTTATGTTTACCAGATTTTGCTTTGCAAAAAGGGATAGTTAACTTTGGAATATAAAGTTGCATAAACAACTAAATTTTTACACATGCAGGAAGCATATATTATTGCCGGTTACAGAACCGCAGTTGGAAAATCGAAGAAAGGTAATTTCAGATTTACCCGGCCTGATGACCTTGCCATAGAAGTAATTCAGGGACTTTTAGCCTCAGTGCCTCAACTGGATAGTAAAAGAATAGATGATGTTATTGTTGGAAATGCTGTACCCGAAGCAGAACAGGGTTTACAGGTTGGGAGAATTATTGCCGCAAGGGCTTTGGGTTTTGAAGTACCCGGTATGACGGTGAACAGGTATTGTGCATCAGGTTTGGAAACCATTGCTATTGCCACTGCTAAAATACGTTCAGGGCAGGCGGAATGTATAGTGGCAGGCGGCACTGAAAGTATGAGCCTTGTGCCTACGGCAGGATGGAAAACAGTGCCGGCTTATTCAATTGCAAAAGATGATCCCGATTATTATTTAAGCATGGGACTAACGGCGGAAGCTGTTGCTAAAGAATATAATGTTAGCCGCGAAGACCAGGATGTATTTGCTTTTCACTCACATCAAAAAGCAATTAACGCCATAAAGAATGGATATTTTAAATCCGGTATATTGCCTGTAACCGTAGAGGAAGTGTATGTAGATAATAAAGGAAAAAAACAAACCAAAAGTTTTGTGATGGATACGGATGAAGGTCCGCGTGCAGATACTTCTGTTGAAGTGCTGTCAAAATTAAAACCTGTATTTGCTGCCGGTGGCAGTGTTACCGCGGGTAACTCCTCTCAAACAAGTGATGGCGCTGCTTTTGTAATTGTAATGGGTGAAAAAATGATGAATGAATTAGGATTGAAACCAATTGCAAGGCTGATTGCCTGCGCATCTGCCGGCGTGCCTCCGCGTGTGATGGGTATAGGGCCTATTGTAGCAGTGCCAAAAGCATTAAAGCAGGCCAATATGAATCTTGGTCAGATTGATTTGATTGAATTAAATGAAGCGTTTGCATCGCAGTCTTTAGCCGTAATAAGAAAGCTGGATTTTAACCCGGATATTGTAAACATTAATGGTGGTGCTATTGCATTAGGTCACCCGTTGGGATGCACAGGTTGCAAACTCACTATACAAATTACGCACGATTTAAAACGCCTCAATAAAAAATATGGTATTGTAACAGCTTGTGTTGGTGGAGGGCAGGGCATTGCCGGAATCATCGAAAACATAGTTTAAAAAATAATAAATAAACATATCTCAAGTTGTATAACCGGGCTTGCCCGGTTTTTTAATTGAGGTAACTAATGTCAAAATATTACAGCAGATAGTTGATATATGTTAATGATTTGCTTTTTATAAAAGTACTGGCAGCTTTTTTGCCATTCTTAAACCGGTCAATCCTATATCTTAAATTCAATACTCTTATCCTATGAACAGGCGTTCATTTTTAAAAGCACGGCGCACAAAAAAAAATGCAGTATCAATTAATACTGTTAGTGGAAGAACTTCAACCGGGCTAAACCAATATAGCGGTAGCTGGACAAAAAATGAAGTTGTGCATTTACTCAAAAGAACAATGTTCGGCGCTAAGCTGGCTGATATTGAGTATTTCTCTCAAAAAACAATGGAACAATGTGTGGATGAGTTGCTCACCATAACATCTCCCATGCCTGATCCTCCACTTAAAGATTACGATACCAGTGCAACGCAGCAACCTGATTCAGATGTGGATGCAGGAACAACATGGGTTTACAGTAACAACCCCGATGGTGATGTTGGCGAATTAAGAAAAGCATCATTAAAAAAATGGTGGATAGGTTTAATGGTTAATCAGCAACGAAATGTAAGAGAAAAGATGACATTGTTCTGGCATAATCATTTTGTTACTGAAATGGCCTCAACTCAAAATGCACTTTTTGCATATAAACATCATACTTTACTCAGGCAAAACTGCATGGGCAATTTTAAAAAACTGGCAAGAGCAATAACAATTGATTCTTTGATGCTGGTATATCAAAATGGTGAACGTAACAGTAAATACGCACCCGACGAAAATTTTGCCAGGGAATTACAGGAGTTGTTTACACTTGGAAAAGAAAATAATCCCAACTATACAGAAGATGATGTGAAGGCAGCCGCAAGAGTTTTAACAGGATGGAGAAATGACGAGGATGCAAATATATCTTATTTTGATGCCAGCCGCCACGATACAGGCAATAAAACATTTTCTTCTTTTTATAATAATAAAACCATACAAGGCAAAAGTGGAAGCACAGCAGGAGATGAAGAATTAGATGAATTAATCAATATGATTTTCAGCAAGGGCGCTGAAGCATCAAGGTATATTGTGAAAGAATTATACAAATGGTTTGTATATTATGAAGTTGACCAGGCTGCCGAAGAAAATGTAATTGCGCCACTTGCGCAAATGCTTCAAAATTATAATTGGGATATTGCGCCGGTACTTTCTGCATTGCTGAAGAGTGAACATTTTTTTGATGTAATGAACCAGGGCTGTTTAATTAAAAGCCCTGCAGATTTTATTATTGGCACTTGCAGAGAAATGCAGTTAGCATTTCCTCAAAGCAGCGATTACACATCTGCCTACGCAGTATATGCCGAGCTTTTGTGGCAATGTGGTGATATGCAGCAATCAATAGGAGATCCACCAAGTGTATCCGGGTGGCCGGCATATTACCAGATACCTACGTTCCATGAAATGTGGATCAATAATGACACTTATCCTAAAAGAAACCAGTTTACTGATACGCTGGTATTTATCGGATATACTACAAATAATTTCTTACTGAAAATTGATGCGGTAAATTTTACAAAATCATTAAGCAATCCCGGCGATCCTAAAATGCTTATAGAAGATTCTCTTGCAATACTGTACAGAATACAGTTGTCTGATACTATAAAAGAGCAATTAAAAAAAGAAATATTGCTTACAGGCCAAACAAACGATTATTACTGGACGAACGCATGGAATACGTATATCGCTAACCCAACAGATATGATGGCATATGAAACTGTGCATACACGATTAAATGATTTGTATAAATATTTACTGGCTTTGCCTGAATACCAACTTTCATAATTCCCAAACCCATTTATAAAAATCCAAATACTATGAAACGCAGAGATTTTTTACGTAATACTATACCGGCTACTATTTTGCCTTCTTTTGTAAATGGGCACACCGTTACAGCGCTTTCTCCTACGCCGTGGCTAAATACACTTACAAATTTTGCAACTGAAACAGATCACGTATTGGTAATTATACAAATGAACGGCGGCAATGATGGGTTAAATATGATTATACCAAGAGACAATTATGCTAATTATTATAGTGCGAGAACAAATATTGCTATACCTGAAAAGAAAATACTTACACTTCAGGGAAATAACGCCACGGGTTTGCATCCGGTAATGACTGGCATACAGGATTTGTTTAACAATGGAAAGGTGACGATAGTGCAGGCGGCGGGTTATCCTGAACCAAACCTGTCTCATTTCAGATCAACTGATATCTGGATGAGTGGTTCAGATAGTGATGAAGTGGTAAATTCAGGCTGGGTAGGCAGGTACCTGAATTATGAATTTCCCAATTTTCCAAATGGTTATCCTAATGCTACAATGCCCGATCCATTGGCAATTCAAATCGGGTCAGTATCATCACTTACTTTCCAGGGGCCGGGTATGGGAATGGCTATGAGTATTTCTAACCCAACATCATTTTATAATATAGTTGATGATATTAAAGACCCTGCACCTGCTACCCGGGCAGGGAAAGAACTAACCTATATACGTGAAATAGCAAGGCAAACAGAACTTTTTGCAGGCGCTATAAAAAAAGCGGCAACAAATGCCACACAGCAATTGCCTTACCCCGATGGAAACGGGTTAGCTGCACAGCTTAAAATTGTGGCGAGGTTGGTAAAAGGCGGATTAAAAACAAGGGTATACATGGTGAGCTATGGCGGATTTGATACACACTCCATGCAGGTAGAAGAAACGGATACTACTACAGGTAAACATGCCATGTTGATGAAGCAACTTTCAGGCGCTATGAAAGCGTTCCAGGACGACCTGGCTTTTTTAGGTATTGAAGACAGGGTAATTTCTTTTACTTTTTCTGAATTTGGAAGACGTATAAAATCAAACTACAGTGTAGGAACCGATCATGGCGTGGCCGCACCCATGCTTGTATTTGGCAGCAAAGTTCAGCCAGGTGTATTAGGTAATAATCCTGCTATTTCAGCTAATGTTTCTGTAAATGATAATATTCCACATCAATATGATTATAGAAGTGTATATGCTTCTATATTGGAAAAATGGTTTTGCGCCGATTCATCAGCATTGCAAACTATATTGCTGAAAAATTTTCAGTCATTGCCTATTATACAGGATGGAACATGCGATGGAATAAATGAAGTAAATAAAAAAGCCGGTATAAGTTTAATATCAAATTATCCTAACCCTTTTACCACTCAAACAACAGTTAAATACATTACACAGGGCGGACATACACTGGTACAGGTTATAGATGCTATGGGCAGGGTAGTTAAAATATTGGTTGATAAAGACCAAATAGGAAATACATATACTATAGGTTTTGACAGTACCGGGCTTGCAGCCGGTGTGTATTATCTGCGGCTTCAAAACGGGCCTTTGCAACAGGTGCGACCAATTCTGAAAGTGAAATAGTCATATATACATTCAAAAAATAAAAATTATCCGCTTCGTCTATATTTTTCGCTGACGGGTTGGCACACCCGCCAGTAGTATCGCCTATCGTTCGGTGTCCCAATCGAACGGAAAAATATTTACTGCAAAAATTTGAAATGCGCCCAGCATAATTCATGAATCATTGCTGTTATCATTTCTTTATCTTTATGCGATGTATACATTTAATGCCGGAGCAGTAGCCTGGATTAAAACTTTTGTATGAAAAGTACATTAACAGGCTTGCTTATTACTTTCTTTTTATTGTGCTTTTTTGAAGGAGCATCGCAGGAAGATACTGCCTATCTCAAAGCTTTATACGACAGAGCGCTGGATTTTGATGAAACAAAAGCAGATTCTGTTTTGTATTATGCTTCATATATAAAAGAGCGTTCAATCAATTTTAATTTTGATAAAGGTGAAGTATTGTCCCTGCGCCTTAAAGGAATTTACAATGAGTTTAAAAATGAATATGATTCTGCAATAAGTTATTATTATAAATCTCTTGACGAGGCACGAAAGCTTGATATGTCAGAGTACGAGTCTGCTGCATTAGGTGATCTTGCAATGGCATACTTTAATATTAATCAGCCTGAAAAAACAAAGCTATTTTATAGAATGGCACTTGATGTTTCGCTTAAAAGAAAAGAAGCTTCATCTATTTTTATAAATAGCGCTAACCTGGGCTCTATATATAATAACCTCGGTTATCCTGATAGTGCTTTGATTTATTTAGAACAGGCAAAGCGTATAGCAGATGAATTTAAAAACAAGTTTGATATATCATCTTTATATAACAATTTCGGGAATGCATGGTTTAGTAAGAAACATTGGGATAAAGCGCTGGAATATTTTCAGTTGAACCATAACCGGAATTTGGCAAATAATGATAAAAACATGCAATGGTATGATTGTTTGAATATTGCAGATGTATATATTGAAAAGAAAAATTATGATTCGGCTTTTAAGTACCTGGAACATACCAATCAATTAGCCAATGAAATTGATTCAAAAAGAAAAAAGGCGGATGTATATTCTCTGTATTCAAGGTATTATGCGAGTAAGGGCGACTACAAATCAGCATATGATTTTTTAGTAAAATGGCATGGGTTAGATACGGCTTTAGTCAGTCAGAAAGAATTAGATGCGGTGACTGAACTACAGGAAAAATTTAATATGAAACAAAAGAACCAGCAGAATCAATTGTTAATACTGGAAGTAGATAAGCAAAAACTTCAGAAGAAATATATGCTGATTATAGCAATTGCTGTTATAGGATTATTGCTGTCTGCTATCGCTACGCTGATGATGAACAGGAAAAAAAATGCCCAGTTGCAAAAGCAAAATGCCTTAATACAAAAGCAGAATGAAAAGCTTTCTAAGTTTAATAGCGAGAAAAATTCGATGATAAGTGTTGTTTCTCATGATTTAAGCGGGCCATTTACAAGTATTAAAATGTGGACTCAGATATTACAATCCGATATTTCTAATTTTACTGAATCCCAACGAAAGGCATTATACCGTATTCAGTCGTCAGCAGACAATGGAGAGCTTCTTATTCACAATATTTTGCACATTGAAAAACAGGAAATCAACCGTCCTATGAATCTTGAGCTTTTAAGTATAGGTGATTTTCTTGAAGATATTATTAATGCTCATGGCCCCCAGGCGCAGCAAAAAGAGATGAAAATTATTTATAACAACGAAATTGATTCAACTCAATTTATGAGCGACCGGTATATGCTGAGAAGAATTTTTGAAAACCTGCTTTCTAATGCTATTAAATTTTCTCCCAGGGGGAAAAATGTATTTGTAAATCTCCAGGAAAAAGGAGACAATATAATTGTATCTGTAAAAGACGAAGGAGTAGGTATTGCTCCTGAAGATATTCCTTATCTGTTCAGTAAATATGGTAAGATATCTTCTATGCCTACTGAGGGTGAATATTCCACTGGTTTAGGTTTGTCGATTGTAAAACGCCTGGTTGATGAGTTGAATGGAAAAATTTTCTGCGAAAGTAAAGTAGATATAGGGAGTGTATTTACGGTAGCACTACCTAAATAGCAGGATATATGCTAATTATCATAAAATGCGTCAATACTGGCCCGTTGCTAATAATACCAGCGTGCATGCCTGCATAGTAGGAATATTATTTTGTTCAGCAATCTTTTCCAATTCTTCGTTTTCCGCACCGGGGTTAAAAATTATTCTTTTAGGATGTAGCGAAACAATATAGTCGTAATACTGCTTTTGGTTTTGCGGGTTAAGATATAATGTTACTGTGTCAATATCAGCGATTGGCCGGGGCTCTTTATGTATTTGTACATCAGCAACTATTTCATCTTTTTTTCCCACTGCTTCTACCGCATGCCCGGCATTACGCAAACGGTTTAGCGCAAGAAAACTGTATCGCGATGGATCAGAAGAAGCGCCAAGTATCAGTGTTTTTTTATTTGTTGTATTCATTTGATAGTAAAGGTAAAAGCAAATGCTGAATATTGGATAAAAGCACATGGGTGCATCCCAAATTTTCGCTTCATATTTAATTTGCCCTCATGCTGCTTAACGCATAAACCCCTCGTGCCTCGGGGTGGCAAGGCGGCAAGACGTATATAGGGTTCCGAGCCTTTCAAAGGTTCGAAATTCTGCTCTCATTCTCTACTGAAAAATTATATTTTATCATTACTTTTGTTCAGCCTAAAAGCATTTATATGAAACTCAGCAAAAACCTCATATTTACCCTTATTGCGCTTATTGTTGTTGCAGCCTTATACCGCGTAATTCCAGGAAGACCTTTTGGATTTGCTCCGCAGATAGCTATGGCTATATTTGCCGGCGCTATAATTAAAGATAAAAAGGTTGCGTTTGCATTGCCGCTGGTTTCCATGTTTATATCCGATGCTTTATATCAAATATTGTATGTGTCCGGTTTTTCTATTATACCCGGGTTTTATGAAGGACAGATAACAAATTATATTTTATTTGTACTGCTTACCACCGTTGGCTTTTGGGTAAATAAATTTAATGTGATTACTATCATTGTTGCATCAATTGCCGCACCAACCATATATTTTTTATTATCTAACTTTTTGGTTTGGTTAAGCGGTACCGGTGGCTACCAGCATCCTCAAACATTTAATGGATTAATGATGACAATGGCTGATGGCATACCTTTCTATAAAAATTCCATTTGGGGAACATTGTTTTTTTCTGCTGTTTTGTTTGGCGGCTACTATTTGTTTTTTTCACGTTCGCTTAAAACAAAACAAGCATAACGTTAATATTATTGGCTAACCATAATGATACAGGCAAAAAAGGGGAGCAGTTAGCTGTTGACTATCTTAAAGATCACGGCTTTGATGTCCTTTATACCAACTGGCGTTTTGCTCATTTTGAAATTGATATAATAGCCACCTGTAACAATATTCTTCATTTTGTGGAAGTAAAAGCAAGGCGCTCCACAAAATTCGGTTTGCCCGAAGAAAGTGTTAGCAATAAAAAAATACAGAATCTCATTAATGCCGCGGAAGCATTTCTTTACCAATACCCTGAATGGAAAAGAGTGCAGTTTGATGTGTTGTCTGTAATGATCTATAGGGAAAAGGCAGATTATTTTTTTATTGAGGATGTGTATTTATAATGACAAGATCTTTCATCTTTTCCACCATTTTATAAGTGGCAGGACAGTACGCAACATTTTGCTTATGCACATGCATATAATCCGTCATTTTCTTTTTGGTAAGATGTGGAAAGCCTGCGCAATCATCAGGTCTTATGGAATATATACTGCATTTATTATCTTCTAAATTGAGAAACTGGCAGGGTTGTTTTTTATTCATCCAGTCATTATCCTTTTTGTCAAAATAAAGCCACTTATCTTTAAACTGTTGTACCGACATGTTGAAGTGTGCGGAAATTCGTTTCAGGTCTTTTGCATTAAAAGTGGGGCTCATGGTTTTGCAGCAGTTGGCACAACTTAAACAATCTACCTCCGGCCAAACCTGTTTATCGGCTATCATAGCCAACGCATCAAGGTTCTTAGGCGGCTTATTTTCAAGCCTGGTAAGAAAAGCCCTGAGTCCTTTTTTATTTTTGTTTACCGCCGTTTTAAATGTCCGCAAGGTCAATTGCTGCATAATTATATTTTGATCGCCCAAAATAAAGAATAAATGCTTTAGCTTACAGTGTGTTGAATAAAAAAGCCCAGGCTTTTTATTAAGAACTTATGCTCGAATAATGTGGGAGTCTTACAAAAATGGGTTTATTGCATACCTGCAGTTGGAAAAATCGCTTAGCAATAATTCTATTGAAGCTTACGTGCATGATATAGAAAAGCTGACGGATTTTATGCAATTAAAAAGCATTCAAAAAAATCCTGCCGAAATAACATTGCAGGATTTGCAGCAGTTTATAAAATGGATTGCAGAATTGAATATGACGGCTTCATCACAGGCGCGTATCATCTCCGGGTTGAAAGCATTTTACAAATATTGCCAAACTGAGCAGATAACCACAAAAGATCCCACGCTATTACTCGAAGCGCCTAAATTAAAAAGAGCTTTACCGGACACGCTGAGCTTTGAAGAGATAGAATTGATTATTAAACAGATTGATCAAAGCAAACCGGAAGGAGCCAGGAATAAAGCTTTGCTGGAAACCATGTATAGTTGCGGACTAAGGGTAAGCGAAGCTGTAGAGCTAAAAATATCGCAGTTATATTTTGATGTTGGTTTTATACGCGTGGTAGGCAAAGGTGATAAGGAGCGGTTGATACCAATTGGGCGTGATGCCATTAAGTATATTAATATATATAGGGAAACGGTGCGTAACCAGGTAGTAATTAAAAAGGGAGAGGAGGATATATTGTTTCTTAACAGGCGGGGCAGCCGCATGACCCGGGTAATGATTTTCCTGGTAATCAAAGACTTAGTTGCAAAAGCTAATATAAAAAAGAATATATCTCCTCATACGCTGCGCCATTCCTTTGCTACCCATTTGGTGGAAGGTGGTGCAGATTTGCGTGCAGTACAGGAAATGCTTGGGCACGAAAGTATTACCACCACCGAAATCTACACACATCTCGACAGGGATTACCTGCGCGATACGCTTCAAAGGTTTCATCCCGGCTTTAAATAAGGGTTGATCATAATTTCTTAACATTAAATCTCGCTTTTGAGGTAACAAAAAGGTCAAATATTCCGTTATAAGGCAGCGATAACAAAATATCGAGATCTTTGAATAAAATTTTAAAAAACGATTGATAAAAGTTAAAGAGAATCAAAAAATTGGTCTGTAAAAGATAATTTTTAGATTTTTTCTAAAATATATTTTTTAAAAGCTTTGTTGATTCCGCCAAACGTCGTACATTTGCGGCAAAATTTGGTAACCCTGATTAAATCCTTGCTTGTCCGCGACTAACTAAGTCACACCGTCTTTTCTGGAGTTTTCTTCGGGCGTATAATTTAAAACTTCTCGTCAGGTCAGTCCCACGATTGCAACATTTTAGGAAAATTATTTAGTAAAAAATAAAATGAACCATTCATCAGCTTATAGAACCAAACATAGTATTATGCATTGCATAGTAGTTGTTAAAAGATATATCTTTGTATGGTCAAACAGTTTTAAATCAAATATTTTAACAATAGGAATATGAAACAACAGAACGAAGTGAATTCTAAGGCAGGAACACTTAAAAGAAAAACCACCATAATTAATGTGATGGGTGAAATCAGCAAAGCTGCCTCTATGTTGCTGATTGCAGTAGCAGGATTCGGTATGATGTCTTTTACACAGGATGATACCTCAGTAAACAGCGTTGATACTAACCTTAACATAAAAAAAGAAGCAGTTGCTGAAACAACAGCGGTTATTGCTGCAGGCGATGCATGCTGCGGTGTAACAGTTGCCAAACCGGGCGATGAAATTAAAAAGGCTTACTATGTTAGCATGCCTGCAACGAATATGTTTTTGAAAGCTGACAGAGAAGCTATCATCAGGTTTGAAGCTGAACTGTTTGCAAAAAAACTTTGGAGCATGGATATAGCAGATGCAGGTAAAAAAGCGAATGCTGAAATGTCTTTTAACTTCAAGGTAAGCAATATGGTTCCTTCTGTAAATGCAGGTGTATATGCAGATGCGGAAATGATTAACAACTTTGCTGATGATATTGTAAAAGTTGCAAACTTTACAGCACTACAGGTAAATGCTGCTGATAATGAGATGATAGACAATTTTATTGCAGAACATTTTTCAATAAAAACTTTTAATCCTTCTGCTAATTTGGTTGCAGGTGCTGATGCAGAAATAGCAAGGGCTTTTGAGAAAGCTAATCTGCCTTTCATCAGCGTACCTTCTCAAATTGCAGCTAATAATGCTGATGTTGAAATGATTCAACACTACCAGGTTGAAGTAAAAAATGCACAAACACTCGCTACAAAATAATAAAGTTCAAGTGTGTTGGTTTTGACAATTGCGCCGCCCTTAAGGGCGGCGCAACTCATTAAAGGGCAGCACATCAAACAACAAGCGAAAACCTATAAGGTTTGCCGGGCAGCACTGCAAATCTTATAGGTTTAGAACTTTGTGAAAACTGATACCTGAAAGCTGAAAGCCAATAGCTATTCATCAACTTTTTCTCACCAGCCATTTCCACATTTCCTTCCAGGTTATTTTCTTTCCATACAGCAAAATACCGGTGCGGTAAATTTTTGCGGTAAGCCAGGTGAAAAATAAAAAGCCAAGTACCAGTAATGCCATTGATAATGCAAGCTGCCACGCAGGCACGCCAAAAGTTATTCTGCCCATCATTACAATAGGAGAGGTAAGCGGAAATAAGCTGCCAAAAACAGCCAGCCCGCTATCAGGGTCGTTAACGGCTTTAGTCATAATTACAAAACCAAGTATCAAAGGCATCATAACCGGAAATACCAGTTGCTGGGCTTCGTTTTGGTCTTCACTTACAACGCTGCCAATTGCTGCAAACAGGGCAGCATATAAAAGATATCCTCCAATAAAATAGAAGATAAAACACAATACCATTTTAGCTATAGGTAAAGAGTGTAAACCTTGTATAATGGTTACCATTTTACCAGGATTAACCTGTTGCATGCCGGGGTTAGACATAACAGCAGGATTGGAAATCTGTTGAAAAAAATCAGGAAAGATGAAGGGGATTATTAATTGCAAAATGCTCATCAATACAATCCATATGGCAAACTGGGTAATACCTACCGCGCCAATGCCGATAATTTTTCCAAGCATTAATTGAAATGGTTTTGCAGAGCTTACAATCACTTCTGCAATACGATTGGTTTTCTCTTCCATCACACCGCGCATAACCATGGTTCCATAAATCAGCAATATCATATAAATAAGAATACCGGCAATAAATGAAATGGCATAAGCTACTCCTGCAATTCCTCTTTGTTCGCCTTTGCCGGAATCAATGGTGTTTTCTACTTCAATATCTGCTTTGATTTTTTTATAAATGTCGGGGTCAATATTAGCTGCAAGCAAACGCTTCTTCTCAACAGCCTCATTTATTTTTTTTTCAATATCAGCTTTTACAAAAATGCTTACCGCCGCCTGGCTGTGAATTTTTATTTGACCACTATCCTTATTATACGAATGCGGGATATATAAAAAGAGTGTATAACCTTCATCTTTATATTTAGTTTTAAACGATTGCTCCGTTTCATCGTGAATAAAAAAGTATGAACTTTTGTCTTTTGCAGGAGTTTCAATTTTTCCGTTAAAAAGATTGGCTTCATCTAACACCGCTATTCTTTGTGTGTTACTTTCCCCGCTGATGGAAACAGCAATAATAACAGCGTAAAAAGCAATTATTACAATAGGCACGATTATCGTGGTAAGTAAAAAAGATTTTCTTTTTACCCTTGTCATGTATTCCCGCTCTATTATTAATCCTATTTTATTCATATACCAGTTAGTTGTAGTAGTGTTTAATTATTTAAGCATCAATAGCCTTAAATTGTCTTGCAAGGGGAGTGCCTTCCACAAGCCTGATGAAAATATCATTTAATGAAGGCAATATTTCATGAAATGAAATGATTTCAAGCCCTTTGCCAAGCAAATACTGTAATACATCATGCGGCTTATAATCTTCATTTATTTTGAGAATAATATTATCTCCTTTTGTGCCTGATATTTCAAATACCGCATTAGGTTCTATTACGCCCGGTTCTTTTTCAAAACCAACCATAAACAGGTTTTCTTTAAAATCCTGTTTAACCTGTTTTACAGTTCCGTCTAAAATTTTGCTGCCCCGGTTAATCAACACTATATGGTCGCATATTTCCTCTACTTCTCCCATACGATGCGTGCTGAAAATAATGGTGCTGCCGTTTTTGGCAAGCCTGTAAATTTCATCTTTAATAAGGCTGGCGTTCACGGGATCAAGCCCGCTGAAGGGCTCATCGAGTATAATTAGTTTTGGTTCATGCAATACTGTTGTAACAAACTGCAGCTTCTGGCTCATACCTTTACTTAAATCCTGCACTTTTTTGTTCCACCATGTTTCCATTTCCATGCGCTGAAACCAGAATTTTATTTTTTCCATTGCTTCAGCTTTGGAAAGCCCCTTTAACCTGGCAAGGTATAATGCCTGGTCGCCGATATTCATTTTTTTATATAAACCTCTTTCCTCGGGCATATAGCCAATACGAATGATATCATTAACAGCATCAAATTTTCTTCCTTCAAAAGTAATGCTGCCTTCATCGGGAAAAAATATGCCGGTAATCATTCTTAGCAATGTTGTTTTGCCTGCACCATTAGGCCCAAGCATTCCAAAAATGGAACCCTGCTCAATATTAAAACTTACATCATCAACCGCTTTTTGTGTGGCGAAATATTTTTTTAAATGCTGTACCTCAAGAATATTTTGCATAATAGTTTATTGGTAGCTGAATGGCATGTTTTGTTACATCTTAGCAAAAAGCAGTATTGCTTATTGCAAATACTTTATAAAAATAAGATTGCCCTTCCGTTCGGCAATGCGGAAATGATATTAAATTTTAAGCAGTACGGCTTCTATTGCGGCAGCAACATTTTCTCCATCCATAGCAGCGCTTACAATACCCCCGGCATAACCGGCGCCTTCACCACAGGGGTATAGGTTTTTTATTTGCGGATGTGTGAGTAAAATGCTGTCACGCGGTATGCGAACAGGCGAAGATGTCCGGCTTTCGGTAGCAACCACAATAGCGTCGTTGGTATAATAACCCCGCATCTTTTCTCCAAACTTTTTAAACCCTTTGCTTAAAGCCTGGTATACAAACGGTGGTAAAACTTCGTTGAGTAATGCAGCATGAATGCCAGGTAAATAAGAACATTCCGGCAACATAGTTGAATGTTTCTTTTCTGAAAAATCAACCATGCGTTGTGCAGGCGCTACAAATTTTCCACCTCCGGCAATGAACGCTTTTTGCTCTACGCTTTGCTGAAAATGCATCATGGCCAATGGTCCGTATTTGCGAAAAGCCGGAATATCTTTTTCTCCCACATTTACTACCATGCCGCTGTTGGCAAAAGGATTATTTCTTTTAGATGGGCTCCATCCATTTACAACAAGTTCTCCCGGGTTTGTAGCAGCGGGTGCAATAATACCTCCGGGACACATGCAAAATGAAAATACGCCATGCTCATTTACCTGCTCCACAAGACTGTAAGAAGCCGGAGGCAGGTAAGTGGTTCTTTGTGAAGTGAATTGATGATACTGAATCTTATCGATTAGCGCCTGTGGATGCTCAATGCGAACACCCAGGGCAAAAGATTTGGCTTCAATTTCAATCTGCTTATCATGTAATAAATGAAATATATCCCTGGCGGAGTGTCCTGTAGCAAGTATAACGGCATCTCCCTTAAATATACTATTGTCAGAAGTTTTTACACCGGTAATAATATCTCTATCTGTTATAAAGTCAACTACTTTTTTTTCAAACAAAAAAATGCCGCCGTATGCTGTAATGGCATGCCGCATTGCCGTAATAATCTGCGGCAGCTTGTTCGTGCCTATATGCGGGTGTGCATCGTACAATATGCTTTCTTCGGCACCAAACTGAACAAATATATTTAGTATACGGTTGATGTTGCCACGTTTATTGCTGCGGGTATATAATTTACCATCGCTGTATGTGCCTGCGCCACCTTCACCAAAACAATAATTGCTTTCAGGGTTAACTACGCCTTCTTTGTTTAGTAACGCTAAGTCTCTTCTCCTTGCTCTTACATCTTTGCCTCTTTCTAAAATAATGGGTTGAATACCGTTTTCAATAAGATGTAAGGCGGCAAAAAGCCCCGCTGGGCCGGCACCCACAATAATTACTTTTTTTGGGGCGTGTGTTACATTTTTAAAATGCAGCTCCGGCATTGGGCGATGCTGGTAAGGTTCATTAATAAATACCTGTAGCGTAAGATTAATCCATACCTGCCTCGACCTGGCATCGATAGACCTTTTAAGAATATGGTAACCCGAAATATGAGATGGCTTAATGCCTTCAGATGCTGCTATATAGCTTTTCAGCGCATCATCGCTCTCTGCTTCTGAAGGAAGTACGCGGAGTGTAATTGTCTTTTGCATATATACTGAGGTCAGGTGGTTATCCTAAAACTCTTTTTACGGCTTACTTACGCTTAAAACGGCAAATCATCCGGTGCTGCAGGAATATCTGAAGCTGTATATGCCGGTGCTGTATCGCTGGCGCTGTTTTCTGGTTGTTGCAGGTTTACGCTTTCCATTCTCCATGCATCAAGATTGGTAATATAATTAACCTGCCCGTTCTTTTCCCACTTTGTTCCTTTTATATTAAAATGCACTTTTACGGTTTCTCCTGTATTAAAGCGATCAGGCATTGTAGTTTTATCCTGCACACATTGAAACTTTGCATAGTTTGTAATCATTCGCCCGCCAATATCTTCTGTTTTTTCAATAACAAACTCACGTGTTTTGAAAGTAGCTGTACGCTGAACTGTTTCAAATTTGGCAACCAATTTGCCGGTTAAATCATAACTCATTGTAAAATAATTAAGCGGCAAAAGTAGCGGTATTATTTTATCATTTTTTTGAAATTTTATTTTTATGTTGATTAAAAAAAAATTACCTTGAAACCAGTTTCAAAGCAAGCTGTACAAATGAAAAATGTTATCCTCCTTATTGATACCTGTTTACGTTTTTACAGCCTCCAGCCGGAAAACAAATCAGCCTCAATTATCACGTAAGATTTTGCCGCGAATATTTTCGCTGATTTTTTGTTAGTGCACAGAGCCTTATCTTAATAAACCTATCCAATGTAATCTATGCGGATGCATCCTTAAAAAATCCGGGAAGAAAATTTTTAAATAGTTTGGATGTGATTTCATTTGTTGATGAAACAATGAAAATTGTTTGTACCTGGATGGCCTTTTGATGAAAACGAAACAGTTCTTTAAAAGAAAAAAAATAAAGTTCTTGGCGAATTCAGGGGCTGTTATTATTGCGGAAAAAACAAGTGAATAAAAAATTTTTTTTTCAACAGGAAATGTTGATATTCGCCGCCCTGCCCTACTTTTTTTTGAATAAAAAATTGTTCAGGAAAAAGGGACGAAAATCAAACTGATATTCTTAACTCATTTATATAAACTGCTTTATTGATAATGGAGAAAAATTACGATAAGGTATGGAATAGTTGTCTTACTATTATTAAGGACATAGTTGAATGGCAACATTTCAATACCTGGTTCGAACCTATTAAACCCGTAGCATTAACTGAGAAAGTTTTAACAATTCAGGTGCCCAGTCAATTTTTTTACGAATATTTAGAAGAGCATTACGTAAATTTATTGGCAAAGACTTTGAAGAGAGAATTAGGAAAAGAAGCGAGACTGGAATATAGAATAATGGTAGACAGTGGCAATGATAAAAACAAGCCGCTTACCATGGATGTAAGTGGGCAGGGTTTTAAAACATATTCTAATAACGAAATGGATTTTCCTTTAGTAGTAAATAATCCTGTAAAAAATCCCTTTGTAATTCCGGGATTAAAAAAGGTGCAGATAGATCCGCAGCTTAACGCCGCGTATTCATTTGACGCTTTTATAGAAGGCGATTGCAACAGGGTGGCAAGGCGTGCAGGTAAAACCGTTGCAGAAAAGCCGGGTACTACTTCATTTAATCCACTGGTAGTATATGGTGGGGTAGGATTGGGGAAAACACATCTTGTGCAGGCAATAGGTAATGAAGTAAAACGCCAGCATCCTAATAAAATAGTATTATACGTTAGCTCAGAAAAATTCATTAATCAATTCCAGGATCATAGCCGTAATAATGCCATCAACGATTTTATTCATTTTTACCAGATGATTGATGTATTAATTGTTGATGATGTTCAATTCTTTAATCGCGCAGAAAAATCCCAGGATGCATTGTTTGCTATTTTCAATCACCTGCATCAGAGCGGTAAGCAACTGATACTTACTTCAGATAAATCTCCAAAAGACCTTGAAGGTGTGCAGGAAAGATTATTGAGCCGTTTCCGTTGGGGACTGAGCGCCGATATGCAGTTGCCCGATTATGAAACAAGAATGGATATACTGGAGCGTAAGATGAAGAATGACGGGCTTGATATGCCTAAAGACGTGGTAAAATATATCGCCTACAATATACAGAGTAATGTAAGAGAGTTGGAAGGTGCATTAATATCTCTTTTGGCACAGTCTTCGCTCAACAAAAGAGAAATTGATTTAGAATTGGCAAAAAAGGTATTACGTAATTTTGTTAAAACTTCATCAAAGGAGATTACTATCGAAACTATACAAAAAATGGTGTGCGATTATTTTAATCTTCCTTATGAACGTTTGCTGCAAAAAACCCGCAAAAGGGAAATTGTGCAGGCAAGGCAAATCACTATGTATCTTGCCAAACAGTTCACTAAAAATTCTTTAAAAACTATTGGCGAACATTTTGGCGGACGTGATCACACCACTGTAATACACTCCTGCCAAACTGTTAAGGATTTAATGGATACAGATGGATTGTTCAGGGAGAGCGTGGTAGACCTTCAACAAAAAGTACAATTGGCTGCTATGTAATTTGAAAATATTTTTTAAAAAAGCCCCTTCACAGGGGCTTTTTTATTGACACTATATGATCGTAAATAAACAATTAAAAATAAGCGGTAAAGTGCAGGGCGTATATTACCGCGCCAGTGCGGCAGATGAAGCACAGCGATTAGGTTTGAAAGGAGAGGTGTGGAATAACCTGGATGGTTCAGTTGGGTTAATTGCAGAAGGAAAAGAGGAAGCTGTGCTTGCATTAGTAAGCTGGTGTAGTAAAGGACCTGCAAGAGCCGAGGTGAAAGATGTAACGGTTACTAACGGTGAAGTAAAAGGGTATAAAAACTTTAGTGTAAAGCGATTTTAATATTTGGGTATTCTGATCTTTCACCCTCTTTTTGCCGTCCTTTCAAAAGGATTGGTGAGGTGGATGAGTGGCTGAAATCAGTAGTTTGCTAAACTGCCGTACGGGTAACTCTGTACCGCGGGTTCGAATCCCGCCCTCACCGCGGTTAACTGTATTTATTTAAAAGCCTGTCGGTATCGACAGGCTTTTAAATTTTAAACTGTTACAAGTTTTTCATCTCCCATTCCATATTCATTCTTGCCTGTTTTTCATATTTGTTATAGAAATAAGGGGTTTTATAAATCCGCGGCATTTCCAAAAAATGTTTAAGCACTTTAATCCGTCCCGGATTATAAACAAAGTCAGGATATATTTTGTATTCTTTTCTTATTAACCTGCTGTACCTGGCATAGTCTTCACTGCCACAACCGAGAATGGCAAGATCAGCATTTGTAAAAAAGTTCGTGTCTTCATCATCGGAAATGCTATGCATTTTGGTTGCCATAATTTGCGCAAAGCATTTATCAATTTTTGAAATGGGCAGTGATAAAGCCGATAATCTTTTATGGGCAAGCTCAGCACTTTTCTTTTCGTTATCTGTTTTCAGTGGGTTATAAATAATATCATGATACGCTATTGAAAAAACAATTGTTTGCCAATCCGCTATTTCATTTTGAACAGGCGATAGTGATAACAATAAAGATTCAAGATGGGTTAGGTTATGATAATGACGATTATTTTTTGAGTAGTGTTCAACTATTTCAAGCCAGTATTTTTCAATCAATTTTTGATTGCCTGATAGTAATGAAAGTTGTGTTTTAAAAACATGTTCGAACATACAGTAATTATGGCATTGATTATTTAATTCTATATCCATTGTATAAAACTATTTTAAAATCTGATCCATACTCATACAAATTAAAGGAGTAGGAAAAATTTTACACATTATGTGAAATCAGGTTGATTAAAAAACAAGCAATATGAGCATCTGAAGCATGAAACAGCGCTTACACATAGTGGTATGAAGTTTGGCTTTATCAATCCTGTTAAATAATCAATCATGGTATCCCAATTAAAAGGAAAACTTACTGTTACCAGCACTGCATTTAAGGAAGGAGATGCTATTCCTTCAGAGTTTATTTATCAAAACATGAATCCGCCGTTGAATATTGCTTATATCCCCGAAGATACAAAGGCGATTTGCATTATTATTGAAGCACCCGGCGTAGCGGGCAGGGTTTATGATAAATGGATGGCATGGAATATTAACCCGGTGAAAGATTCGGAACTATCTTTTCCATTCATGATGGGTAGAAACGCTACATGCCCAATTATGTATGCAATGTCATCTCTTTCATCTGAACCATACCGTTATTATTTTTATGTATATGCATTGGGCGAACAGGTATCACTAAAGCAGGATTTATCAAACACGGAATTGCAGAATATAATCCGGCAATATATTATTGCCGATGGCTCACTTATGGGTATATATGAAGAAGTGAATGTAATGGTTTAATATTGCATTTTACTAATGCTATTAATTTTCACCAGGTTTTGAAGAGATATATTTCAACAATTTTCTGTTTTATTTGTATTACCAGTATTTCACAAAATTTGCTTGCGCAGTTTAATGATAGTGTGCATTACTATAGCAGGTTTGCCACCACGGGCATTGTAAACCGAACCAATCAAAGCAAATCATTTGTGTTGAATAATGCTTTTGCTTTCAGTGTAAATAAAAAAACAGTTTCATTAAACAGTTCAGCTTCGTGGATATATGGTGTACAGGATAAACGCTTAACCAATAATGATTTTGCCACAGGATTGAATGTAGATTTATATAAGAATACCCGCAAATTATATTATTGGGGACTTGTAAATCTTACATCAAGCTATTCTTTAAATATTAATCAGCAATTCCAGGGTGGAGGAGGAGCAGGTTATAATTTTGTAAACAAACCTAAAATAGAGGTGGTTATAAGTGATGGACTTTTGTATGAAAGAAGCAGCCTGAAAATAGATTCTGTTACCAATGAAA
Organism: Chitinophagaceae bacterium; assembly: GCA_020847395.1. Classification (GTDB taxonomy): domain Bacteria; phylum Bacteroidota; class Bacteroidia; order Chitinophagales; family Chitinophagaceae; genus Agriterribacter. The sequence goes on along the minus strand of JADLCD010000139.1, from coordinate 9,294 downwards.
ATTACCAGACTATCAGGAACTCTTTAAGACTTCGTCACCGCTGGGTTATTAATAATATCATTACCTGGGATGGTATGCATTTCTGGCAGCCTTCACTGTTAAAATTTGATGACTATATTATTCGCTCTACCAGCAATATTTCAATAAAGTTGAGAAAATGGTTAAGCTTTACTTCTTCTTTAACCTACAACAAAGTATCCCGCACCAACAGAGAAAATTTATTATTGAGTTTTGGTATTACTGCGGAAACTTATTTTTAGGGTTAAGATAACCCGGTGTTCGTGTTGGCCCCGTCGAAAGGACGGCAAACACGCATCGTCATTTCGATTCCGCCCTCGGGTTGTATTGAATTGAATGCATATTGCGGCGGGAGAGAAATCTGTTGGGCTGCAGCGCAAATGTTGAGCATTATTATAAATGCCTGGCAGATTCAGTGTTCATATTGTCTCATTTGAAATAAGATTACGGCTTGCTAAACCTATAAGGTTTGCAGCGCTGCAATACCGCCCGGCAAACCTTATAGGTTTTACATGCAACGAATTTCCCTTATTAATTGTAATTGTTAACAAAAGTACAATCATAGTACCGGCGTAAAATTTGTTCCTGTGTATTGTATCTTCGCGCAAATTTAACGTACTCTCTGTTTTGCTCGTATTAACCATTGCCTGTTCATATTTCAAGCGTCAGCTTAAATCATACTTCATGAAACAACTGTTTTTATTATTGTCTTTATTTTTTTTCCTGCAAGGGTACTCCCAGCAGAAATTTACCATCAGCGGTTCAGTAAAATCAAAAAAAACGGGAGAAACCATTATTGGCGCCAGTGTAAGGAGCGGTAATGCTGGCACTACCAGTAATGAATATGGGTTCTTTTCACTCACGCTTCCCGTAGGCGAACATATTATTGAAGTGTCTGCCGTTGGGCTGGCATTTTATACGCAAAACATTACGCTCAACAAAGATGTTACATTAAATATTTTATTAGAAGATGAATCCAAAACCCTGGGCAATGTTACGATTACCGCATCTTCCAAAAGCAGAAGTTTAAGCAGCCCGCAAATGGGTGTGGAAAGATTAACAACAAAAGAAATAAAAAATATACCGGTATTACTCGGAGAAAGAGATGTATTAAAGACGGTGCAGTTATTGCCTGGTATAAAATCTGCAGGCGATGGCAACAGCGGTTTTTTTGTGAGAGGTGGCGCGGCAGACCAAAATCTTATTTTGCTTGATGAAGCAACAGTATACAATGCCTCACACCTGTTGGGTTTCTTCTCCACCTTTAATTCAGATGCTATAAAAGATGTGACGGTATATAAAGGCGGCATGCCTGCACAATATGGTGGAAGGCTGTCTTCTGTATTAGATATTAAAATGAATGATGGCAATAACCAGGATTATAATGTAAGCGGCGGCATCGGGCTTATTTCTGCAAAGCTGAATGTAGAAGGACCTATTCAAAAAGATAAATCTTCATTTTTGGTTACTGCTCGTAGAACCTATGCAGATATGTTTCTTAAACTGTCTAAAGATTCTTCACTCAACCGCAATACTTTATACTTCTACGATATCAATGCCAAGCTCAATTACAATTTTGGCGATAAAGACCGGCTCTATGTTTCGGGGTATTTTGGTCGTGATGTTTTGAAAGCAGGTGAAACATTCGGGTTAGATTGGGGCAATGCAACCGGCACTGTTCGCTGGAATCATGTTTTAAGCAACAAACTTTTTTCCAATACTTCTTTTATTTTAAGTAACTATAATTATAATATTTCCATACGCAGCGGCGCTAATGATTTCAATATTTTTTCGCAGATACGCGACCTTAATCTCAAGCAGGAATTTCAATGGTATTTAACGCCGCGCAATAACCTGCGTTTTGGTTTTAATTCGGTATATCATATTATACGTCCAGGCGAAGTAGTGCCAGCAAGTGCTCAATCCAGCTTTAACGCACAGTACCTGCAAAAAAGATTTTCATGGGAGAACGGTATTTTCGCAACCAACACCTGGAAAGCATCAGACAAAGTGAATATCACTTACGGCATCAGGCTAACCACCTTCAGCGTATTAGGCAAAGGAGATTTTTTTGCGTTTGATGCAGATGGAAATGTGACGGATACCATGCATTATAAAGCAGGGCAGTTTGTAAAAACATATATCAATCCTGAGCCACGGCTGGCAGTAAGTTACCAGCTAAACAGCACATCATCAGTTAAAGCTTCGTATGTACGCAATGTACAAAACCTGCATTTGCTTTCTAATTCCACAACGGCAAGTCCAACAGATAAATGGGTGGCAAGTACCAATGTTATCAAGCCCGAAATTGCTGACCAGTTTGCTATTGGTTACTATAAAAATTTATGGGATGATAATTATGAACTCACGGTAGAAACATATTATAAAACCATGCAGAACCAGATTGATTATCGTGATGGTGCGGATATATTTATTAATTCGGATGCTGTTGAAGCGCAACTACTTTCCGGCAAGGGCCGCGCTTACGGATTAGAATGGCAGTTTAAAAAGAAGGCAGGAAAATTTACCGGCTGGTTAAGTTATACATTGTCAAAAACAGAAAGGCAGATAAATGGCATCAACAACAATAAATGGTATAATGCCAAGCAGGATAGAACACATGACCTTGCACTGGTAGTAGCGTATCAACTGAGTAAAAAATGGTCGGTATCTGCCAACTGGATATATTATACCGGCAACGCGGTTACGTTCCCCGCAGGCAAATACAGGATAGACGACCAGGTTGTGTTTTATTATACAGAGCGCAATGGTTACAGAATGCCTTCTTATCACCGGCTTGATGTTGGCGCTACATGGCTTTTAAAACAACGGAAAAGATTTTCATCAGAGCTTACATTCAGTTTGTATAATGCTTACGGAAGAGAGAATGCTTATACAATTACTTTTCGCGAAAGTGAAGACAACCCGGATAAAACAGAAGCCGTTCGCCTGGCATTGTTCAGGTATATACCATCCGTATCTTATAATTTCAAATTCTGATTATGATGAAGCACAAAATATATGGAAGTTTATTGATGTTGCTGGTAGTATTTATTTTTTCCTGCGAAAAAGTAATTGACATAAACCTGAATGATGCAGAAAAAAAGTACGTGGTAGAAGCGGTGCTAACGGATGAGTTGGGTTCAGCGCAGGTATTAATATCTCAAACAAAAAATTTTAGTGATGATAACCAGTTTGCTGCTGTTTCAAACGCAATGGTAACCATTAGTGATAATGATGGCAATACTCATGTGCTTGCAGAATCATCTGCCGGTATTTATAAATCAGCGGATATTACCGGAGAGAGCGGCAAAAAATATACGCTTAAGGTTGAAGTAGATGGTAATGTGTTCACCGCATCATCCACCATGCCCGCTAAAGTAAATATGGATACCTTATATGTGGCAGACGAATTTATTTTTGGCGAAGTGAGAAAGCTGGCAACCGTGGAATTTAAAGATCCTACAGGGTTAGGACAGAACTATCGTTTTGTTTTGTATGTAAACGGTGCAAAACGCAAAGGCGTTTATATCCGTAACGACGAATATACTGATGGAAATTTAACAAGCATAAGGTTATTTTCGGGCGGCGATGATGATAATGATAAAGGTATTAAAGCAGGTGATGTTGTGAGAGCGGATATGTTATGCATTGATGAAGCCACATATAAATACTGGTATAGTTTTGGAACAAGCGGTGCCACCGGCGGCAGCAATACCGCATCGCCCGCCAACCCGGTAACCAATATGCAGGGAGGTGCTTTAGGTTATTTTAGTGCGCATACCGTGCAGGCAAAAACCGTAGTGGCGCAGTAATGAAATTATTTTTGAGCCACACTTAATTTATTATTTATTTTACCGGCTGCATTGTTATTTTTCACCTGCACAAAGCCCGCTTTGTTAGCTACAAACCGGCAGCCCGGCTGATTTTGCTATCTGAAAAAAAATGAAAATAAATTTGAGAAACCGAAAGGTTGCATATATATTTGCAATCAATTGGTTTCATTAAAGTAGATCAACGAATGCGAAGAGACATTTTTCAAGCAATTGCAGACCCAACAAGACGAGCCATTATCGTTTTAATTGCATTACAGCCAATGACTCCTAATGTTATTGCCGATAACTTCAATACTACACGGCAAGCTGTTTCTAAGCATCTACGTATTTTGACAGAATGCGAACTTGTAAAGCAAGAACAAAAAGGACGAGAGATTTATTACTCTCTTGAAATTGACAAAATGAAAGACATAGATAAGTGGTTAGAACAATTCAGAAAGATTTGGGAAACGCGATTTAATCAATTAGACAATTTATTATCAACAATTAAAAAAAGAAAAAAATGAGCAATTTGCAATTTGATTTTACAGTTGACAAAGCAACTAAAACGGTATATATAACCAGGGCGTTTGATGCAAATCTTGCACTTGTTTGGGATGCATTTACAAAACAAGAAATCCTTGACCAATGGTGGGCACCCAAACCCTGGATGTCAAAAACCAAATCAATGGATTTCAGGGTTGGCGGCCGTAGATTTTATGCAATGGTAAGCCCGGAAGGACAAGAAAGTTGGCAAATTCAAGACTATACTTCCATTACTCCAAAAACGAACTTCAAATATTTAAGTGTATTTGCAGACAAAGACGAAAATCCTAATTTGCCTGGTTCTAATTGGGATTTGAATTTCAGCGAACAAAATGGAATTACTAAAGTTTATATTATCATTTATAACGAATCACTTGAGCGAATGGAAAAAATGCTTGAAATGGGTTTCAAAGAAGGCTTCACAATGACATTAAATGAATTAGATGCGTTATTGATGCTTAAAAAGTAAATGCTATCAGGAAAAACGAACTGATGGAAACTTCCCTCTGCAATATATTGGCAAAAGCACGGCTGATGAAAGTAATTGAACAAAAAAGGTATCATGTTTTCGAACTCACTATAAAACTACTTTTCCGCTAATGGCAAAAACACATTCACATCCGGGTGCATGGTATATAGCCTGTATCCTTTACCATCATTTACTACAATACCGCTCGACCTGTTGTGCTGCATAATAGGATTGTGTTCATATTTTTTCCAATGAATAAGATCATTACTCACTGCAATATTCACCGACCATTCTTTCCATTCTTTAGTATCTGAAGCATGATAATACGCGTAATACTTACCATTATACTTAATCACCTGGTTCATGGCTACGGCATATTTATCATAAGCATCGGGGCCTAATGCCAATACAGGTTCATCCTGCACATTTGTCCAAACCTTCATATCTTTTGATGTTGCCAGCCAAACACCAAGGTCGTCTCTTTCATAAAAAAGATACCAGCTATTATTTTCGTACCAAATTGTGGGAGTGCCGTATGCACCTTTGTCAATAGGTTCACCGTTGGTTTTACGAATATCAATATTGCCTTTTTCTTTCCAGTTAATACCATCTGCTGAGGTAAGTATATGCGCTATATCGTCTTTCCCTTCTGCAAACATGTAATAAATGCTGTCAGCTTTTATTACACACATATCTTCAACCCAACCCGCATCATATATGGGTTTATCGCTGTATCGTTTCCAGTTCAGTCCATCTGTTGACGTAGCATAACCAAGATGTTTTTCCGATTTTTCATTATTATAACCTGTATACCACAAACGGTAAATGCTGTCTTCAAATAGAATATAACCACGCTCTCTTATTTTTTTATCCCATGTATTTGTATCAGTGCCGGCAAAAACAGGGTTGCGAATGTAGGGTTTAAAATGAGTTAATTGCTTTGAAAAATGAGGTTGCTGTTGTTTGTGTTCGCATGCCGTAAAAATTAAAATTGCTGCAATGGTAATATACAATTTATTCATACAGTTTCGTTTGGAAATAAGAGAAAAATATCTCAGTAATATACTTAATGTAGATATAGGCTACAAGCCGGGGGTGCATTCCAAATTGTCGCATTGGGCTTCATGAGGGCGGTGAAGACACTGCCCACGGCAGGCGCCCTGGCTGGTGTCTCACCAGCCAGCGACAATTTGGAATGTACCCCAAGCCGGAGAGAAATCTCTTCATATAAATAGCTGCATATACCGGGTTATAATTTTACCTCCTGAAGATTTATATTATAGAGTGTAACGGGCGCTAAACCATTATTGCCTAAAGAAAAAACAAAATTGCAATTTGCATCGGTTGAAGGCGCTGTAAACGTAAAGCTATATGTATCATCGGTGGTATTGATGGTGAAATTACTGTTACCATATACACCCCATGGATCTTTAGATTGCATTACCAATACAGCAATATCTTTTTGTATGGTTGAATAAGCATTAAATTCAATCCTGTACATTTTACCTGCTTCAATAGCTGTATTATGCCTTATGAGTTGTATGTGCCAACTTTCGGAACCTGCTGAGGTGATATTCACCAACGCTTTATTGTCAGCGATGGTTAGCGTAGAAGATGCTGAGGCGTCATTATTATACAGGTTCCATCCATCTGCCTGTTGATTGCTGAAATTACTTTTATACAAGGAGACAAGCGTAACAGTTGTTGCAGGAGTCATTGCATCTTTAAGCAAAGCATTAATCAGCAATGTTCGGAATGTACCTGTTGCAGGATCATATACTCCAAAGCCGGAATTGAATTCCCAATAATCCCAACTGAAATTTTGTTGTTCAAACCAGCGTGCAAGAAAACGAGTCCATCTTACACGTGATTCCATATCTGCCTTACTGTAAGCGCCAAACTCCCCTATATTAACAGGTATGTTTTTTTCTTTCGAAAATTCAATTGCAGATTTAAATTCATCTTCTATTGTTTGTCTTTCATATTCAGTATCATACCATTTTGTACCCAGCCATGTAGATGAACCGTCAACCCACTCTGCACCCTGGTGCGTAAAATGAAATGGATTGTAATAGTGGATGGTAAGGATAAGATGTTTATCATCAGGGATAGTTAGTTTACTTAAAGCGGATAGCCCACCCCATTCAGCTAATCCCTTAAGTACTGTGCGATTGGGGTTAGTTTTACGTATTTCTTTAAGCGCATCAGCAAAAAAAATATTCCATCTATCCGCGTCAAGATTGTTGTTTGGTTCATTAAGCACTTCAAACAATAAACTGTCAGAATAATTTTTAAAGTATGCTGCAATTTGCTGCCATTGTGCAATAAACATGGGTTTCATTACGTCGGGGTTTGCAAATAAACTGTCATGGTGATGCATATTAATAATGACGTGTAATTTATTTTTTAATGCTTCGTTTATTGCTGATTTTATTTCGGTAAGAAACACAGCGCTTATGGTATATGGAGCATTATACATAGAACGATTTGCTATCTCCCATCTTACAGGTAAGCGTACTGTTTTGAAACCTGCTTCAGCTATTTTCTGGAAATAAACCGGATCGGCATTAGGTGTTAAGTAAGATGATTCAAATGTGTCACCAAGATTAACTCCTTTACCGAGGCGTTTATTGATTTCGGCAGACGAAGCGAAAGATGACTGATCTGCGGCTGCATCAGGTGTATTTGCTTTTTTACAAGAAAGCGAAAAACTGAATAACACCATTATTAATACGTTGAAAGTAATATTTTTCATGTTTAGGTTTAAAAATTTAAAACGGATTGCTTGTAATATTTTCCACGATTTCTGCTTGATTGGCACAATTTTCCACTATAAAAGTAGCGGTTATAGCTGAATTTCATTATGGCAGCATTATTGGTTTAATGCAAATAGCATTATTTAATCTAAATCTTTTTTTATGAAACTTTTTATTTCTTTTTTGTTGGTTGGCTTTTTGGCAATCTCTTGTAACAATACATCAGATAATACAAATGTAACCGTAGATAGTGCTAATGTTGCACCAGCGCCTAACCCTTCATCCGCCGACACAACAGTTACTGATCCAATTACACGTACAGACAGCACAAAAAAGGCAGATACAGCCAAATAAAACCTCAAACATCTTTCCCGAAATACAGGTAAGGCGGTTATGATTTTTTTCTATTGGTTCTTAAGATATTCTAACAGCGTAGTTGCAGCGAGTTCCCCGAACCCATTTGCTGCTTTCGGACTTGCACCTGTTATCAATTTTCTGTCGGCAAAACAAGTTTTGTCGGCTTTGGAATTAATAATGATTACGCCCAACTTTTTTAGCTGCTCTCCAAAAAACCATGTTAACTGCCCGGGCATGTAGCCTATTAAAGGCGTTTGCCTGTCAACCTTATCCGGAAAAGCCGCAATTTTATAGCCACTATAAATAAATGGCTCTTCATCGTTTGCAGGTTTTGCAGAAAGTAACGCAGCCGGGCCGTGGCAAATAGATAAATGAAAAAGGTTTTTTTTGAATGCCCACTTAATTAATTCTCCAACATTTTTATCGTGAGGCAAACCAAGCAATGCGCCGTGCCCGCCGGGAAAATAAATGGCAATATAATCCTGGTTATTATTAAAATTGTTTTTTACAAAGTCTGCCAAACTTTTAGGATGTTCAAACTGGTTTTTATACTCCTCATAAATTGCCATTACATTTTTATCTTTTTTGGGCATTGCCCACATTTCAATTTTAACCTGTTTGCCGGTTGGAGTAAAAATATCAAAATCAAATCCTGCATTTTTCAAATGCAACATTGGTACAAGTGTTTCCACAGGGTGATTACCTGTTGAAAATTTTTTTCCGTTTGTCGTGGGTAATTGTGATTGCTCCGTACACATTGCCAAAATTTTGAGATGCTTGTCTTTATTAGGATGGCTGAAATGTATAGGAGTATAATCAGTTGTATCTGAAGTTGCCAGTTTTAATGAAAGGTTTGATGGACTGAAAGCACCGTCGCCTGTTGGATTTGGGCTAAGTCCTAATAATTTTTTTATCATTATGCGAAGTTTATTATATCATTCTTTTAATTTTTTTTATCTAATCCTTGCCCTATATCAATATTTACTCATAGCTAATATGTAATTTATGTTATTATCCACAATTCATTAATAAGTGGCTAATTAATATTTTGAGGTGCTGGCCGATTAAAGGAAATGCTCAATAGCGATATACAGCTCACAGGTCTCCTCAAAGTAAAAGCCTGCGCCGCTGTGGATACGATATTACTTTCTTCCACATCATGATAAAAATCTAATACAATACTATACTTTTACATCATTAGTTTTTAAGCACAATTTGTATTGCAATGAAAAAGATTTTCCTGTTTATTATAGCGGTTTGTTTTTTGTTTTCATTTACCAACAAAGAAATTACCTGGGTAGCAATAGGCGATTCTATTACTTATCTCAATGAC
>JADLCD010000138.1 GCA_020847395.1 Chitinophagaceae bacterium | reverse complement strand
GCCCGTGCAGGGTTTTTAACTACTTTCTTTCGTTTTCCTTGCAGCATCTTTATGGCTTTTAATCCCAAAAGATACTACCTTACTTCTTAAATTTCAAATGAGGGAGTTAAACAGCAAGCCCTATTTATTTAACCACAGAAATTCCATTTGCTATAAATCTTATTTCTTCAGTGGGCTGTGTTATCGCTTCAATTTCTTCTTTTGATTTTTTTGCATCTTCTGCATAATGGCGTAACTCTGATACAGAAGTAACCTTTAATTCTGCCTGGCCATCTAATGCAATTGTTTTTCCTTTAATGGCAGATGGAAGGAAAAAGCTATAGTCTTTCATTTTTACAAAAGCGGTGGTACTATCGTTAACCTGTAATTTTAACCAGCAGCCTTTATTAGGGCAAACATCCAACACTTTCGCCTTTATAATAACAGGTATTGATTTCCCTTTTTTCAACTGAGCTGGCAAAGCGGCAATATCAGTTGCTTTACTTGCATCAGCACCTGCGCCATAGGTATCACCAGGCAAAGCTTTGCCATCAGGCGGTTGCGCTAATGAAATTTTTGATAGCATCACCAGCATCATCAATACAAATAATTTTTTCATGTTGTATTTATTTTAAATGATTATTTATTAGATAATCCATTTCGTTTTTTCTTCAATACTAATTCTTGTGCTTTTTGCAGAAGGCACAGCTACATAACCTATATAAAAAAAGCCAAGCAGTTTATCTTCTTCACCTAATTCAAAAAATTCTTTTGCAGATGCTTTATATGTTATGCCACCTGTTGTCCAGTAACTGCCTAAGCCGTATGCCGAAACAGTAAGATACATATTTTGTACAGCGCAGGCTACGGCTTCTATATCCTCAATTTCGGGTATGCGTTTGTTGGCGCCTCTTTTCATTCCTATAGCAATAATATGAGAGGCTTTGAGCGGCTGCTGTTGTAATTTTTTAAATGTTGCTTCGCTATAATTATCTCCTGCTTCTGCTTTATACAAATTACTTTGAAAATCTGCAAGCACCTGCAGTCCTTCTCCCGTAAAAACATTAAAGAACCACGGCTCATTACGCCCGTGATTAGGCGCCCATGTGGCATTGGTCAATATCTCTTTAATTATTTCATCAGGTATATATTTGCCTTGCTCAAACTGGTCGGGAAAAACAGAACGCCTGCTGCGGATAAGTTCATTTATTACTGCTATATCATATTGCATATGCATCATTCATTTTGTTTTCAGGATTTTCTCATCAGCTTATAAATTTTGATGGCGCTCATTAATACAATAATAAATAATATTAACCCCGCAAGTCCCCATATTACGCTCATGTTTTGCTTAACCACCACAAGCATTACTATGGCTACCAAAAAAATGGTGGCAATTTCATTCCATATACGTAATTGTTGTGAAGTATAGCGGAAAATGCCTTTTGATTGCTGAAGAAAAATCCTGTGCTCTAAAAAAAAGTAGATGTACAAAAATAAAACAAAAATCAGTTTTAGCAGCAACCAGTTTCCTTCGGGTTGAAATAACACTTTGTGGTATCCGCTTTTTACCATTACCGTTAACCCTAAAATAAGCGTAAGTATGGCAGAAGGCCAGGTAATGCCAAACCATAGCCGTTTCATCATTATCGTAAATTGTTCCTGCAATGCTGTTTTTGCAACTTCAGGTTTATCATTTGCTTCGGTATTGTATATAAACAGGCGCGGCATATAAAATAATCCCGCAAACCAGGTTACTACAAAAATGATATGCAACGCTTTTAAATACAAATACAGCATTACCTGATATATTTACCGATTACCGAAAGTTTTTGAAATTCCTTTTTCTCAATTCTTATAATAAATAATACATAGCCAATTAAAATAATTGTAGCTAATGCAAATACAAAAGTAGTATTACTCCAAATGTGGGTGAGCCATTTGTGCACAAAGAATAACAACACCGCTATAATGATATATGCAATCAATTTTTTAGAAGCGTATGGAACGGGATATACTTTTTGTCCCCATATATAGCAAACCACCATCATACTGCCATAGCAGATAAATGTTGCCCATGCGCTGGCTGCATAACTGAATTTGGGTATAAAAAAATAGTTTATGGCAATGGTTATAATGGCCCCGCCAATGGTGATGATGGCCCCGCTTTTTGTGTTATTGGTTACTTTATACCAAACAGCCAGGTTATAATAAATGCCGAGAAACATATTTGCCAGCAGCAAAACAGGAACTATTTTCAGCCCTACCCACATGGCTGGGTTTCGAATAAAATATTTCCATACATCTATATACAAAGCAACAAATAAAAACATGGTGCAGAGAACGATCACAAAAAATTTCATCACTCTTGCATAGGTACGTTGCGGGTTTTCGCTACCTGCATGCTTAAAGAAGAAGGGTTCGGCTCCTAACCGGAATGCCTGTATAAAAATAGTAATGAGTATGGATAATTTATAACAGGCGCCATAAGTACCAATATCGAATTTTGGAATATTAAACCATCCCAGCATCAGCCTGTCGAGCGTTTCGTTTACCATGCCTCCCAGTCCTACTATCAGCATTGGCATTGAATATACCATTACCTCTTTCCAAAGCGCAGTATTAAATTTCCATTCAAAACTTTTAAACTCTTTCCAAAGCATAATAAATGTAAAGCCCGACATGATTGCATTTGCAATCAACACATAGGTAACACCCATGCTTTTGTTGCTTAAAATAGTAAATACACTATTGGGATTTTGCTTAGCTAATTGTGGCGATAGCGATAGCAGGAAGTATAATACAAGCAGGTTTATAACTACGCCGCTTACCCGAATAATAGCAAATTTAATAGGGCGGCCTTCCTGCCTGAGTTTTGCAAAAGGTATAGTGGAAAGACTATCAAATGCAATAATAACCGCCGCGAGAGTTATATATTCAGGATGCTTTCCAATATTAATTAAAGAAGCAATAGGCTGAGCCAGAAAAAATAATATAGCAGTAAAGATGAGTGTGCTTGCAATAATACTTATGCTGGCTACATTATTTAAATTTTGTGCATCTTCCTTTTTTTGGCTGAAGCGAAAGAAACCTGTTTCCAGCCCATAGGTGAAAATAATATTCAGGAATGGTATGAGTGAATATACCAGTGTATTATCCCCATAATCATCGCCCGATAGCTTTAGGGTTAGATATGGGGTGAGTAAATAACTGAGAAGCCTGGCTACGATAGTACTTCCACCATACCAGATAGTTTGTCCTGCTAATTGTTTAATGCCTGCCAAAACCGGGGTTTAAACAACAAAAATACGTGTTCGTAAAAGAAAGTATCTATAACTGCTAAAATCAAATTTTTTTTACTGCTATGCAACCAATGTTAGATAATTTGCAGTCTGTATAAAATATTATAGCTATGAGAAAATTATTTTTACTTCTTCTTACACAAATATGCCTCGTATTATTTGTTAGCGCCCAGGTATCTGATGGCGAAATTGAGTTCAATAAAATAAAGCGTACTGTTAAAACCATGGAAGTTGGGCAGGATCCCGATATCGTGGAACAGGCTATAAAGGATAAAATGCTAAAGTCAGGGTACAAATCTTCTGAAAGTAAAGGCTGGCTTGTTTTCAAAAATGTAAATGATCCATCAATTGCAGATGAAGTTTGCGATGTATATGTAAAAACAGAAAGAAAAAGCAGGAAAGAAAAAGAATCAAGCATCGTATATTTTTTTGCAAGCAAACCCAATGATAATGCCACGCCGGTGCCGTTTTCCGGAGATATGTTGATGGCAGATGGTTTTCATGGGCTGGTAACTTCTAATGCTAATGCTTTAAAACTGGAGAAAGATATTAAGGAGCAGGACGAAACAGTGAGAAAAGCAGAAAAAAAATATGACGACCTGGTGAAAGACCAGGCTTCTCTTGAAAAAAAGATAAAAAACCTGCAGGATGATCTGGAGCAAAATAAACAAAAGCAGCAAAGCCAAACCCAGGAAGTTGAAAATCAACGTAAAATTTTGGGTGAATTAAAGGCAAAGCGCAATAGTTAATTTCATTTGCGCCTGATCTATGAAAAATATTTACAGAGCCGCCATGATTGGCGGTTTTTTTTATTGCCTCACTTTGCCCCTGCCAGCACCAGGTTATCGTCTTTAAATACCACAAATGTTCCATCCCCTTTTTTCAACGGCACATTATTCAGCCGGTATTGTTTTTCGGGAAAGGCGGTTTCCTGAAGCTCAATATTTACCGCATCTTCTTTAAGCGTGAGCTGTGTATAGATAAACATTGCAATATCCTGGCGTACTCCTCTTGGTGTAAATTCCTTTTCAAAAATCAAAGCGTTGTTTTGAGATGAAAATATTTTCAGCATCACAGGGCTTCTTTTTTTTACTACGGGGGTAGCCGACTGCATATGTTTTGCCAGTGATTTGTTTTGCTCATACTCCTGGGGAGTGGAGATGTATTTAAAATTGACGAACAATGTTTTTTCAGCAGGGTTAAAAAAACGCACTATTGTACTGCTTAACGGGATCATGAGGGCAAAGAAAACAGTGAGGATCAATATTGCGGGAAAAGTCCGGGTTTTTTCATGGTCAGCAACGGCTATTTGCCCCGGCTTTTTATCCTCCTCAACGTTTTGATGAATAAAGTTGAGCAGCTTTTCTTTACTGTATTGGGTTATGGTAAACAGTTTCAATCTGGATGCATCATATTTTTTGGAAAACAAAGGCGCTCTTTTCCGCATGAACCTGCTTATAGCCCAGGTTTTTCCCAGGCGGTAATAACAATCTTCACAGCTCAGGAGCGCAACTTTACGGCTGTTATTATCCAGCATCTGCTGCACATCCGCAGGCATTACGCTGCCTATGCAGGGAATCCTGTAGTGAGCGATATCCATGTTATCCGGCACTTCCGGATCAGGAAAATAGCTGCAACTGTAAAGTGTAACATCGGCTTTCTTCCGCGGGGCCATATCCAGTTGCGGAAATTGCGGATGGCTGATAGCATGTTCATCGCAGGAGCCGATGCAGATACCACAGCCCACACATTTGTCGAACGACAGAATGGCTTTTCTTTCCCCGTTCCTGGTAAGCATATCAATAGCCTCATAAGGGCAGTCGTAAGAACAAAGATTGCAGGCGTCACATTTGTTGAGATCAATAAAAACAGGCGCCCTGTTTTTTCTTTTAATAATATAGGGTATGATGCACAGCAGTAATCCTGATCCGGTCAGTATCACCCAGTTTTGGTTAACGCTGAATATTTTCATCAGGTAATAACCAAAATAATAATACCAGTCAAAGGTTGTTTCTGTGGGCAGGTTGGATGCCTGCGCAGGCGGATCACTTTTTACAGGGAACAGGGCAGAGATGATACCCAAAGCGATCACGCAATATATGATCAGCTTTTTTGGAGGGAAGATTTTGGGTTTGGATATACGCAGCACATGTATCCAGATAACAATAACCGTTATCAGCGAAAACGCGATATGCCCAAACAGCGCTACTTTAAAAAAGCCGCCTACTGTATCAAGGTCATTCATTAAAAAAGCCCCGGCAATAGAAGGATCAAAGATGGGGAGCGTTGAAAAAAGCCGGGCGGTGAGGTAGCCTGTCAGCTTTGCTTTTTGATCCCATACCAGTATAAAACCGGTTACGCCTATGATAATAACGATCAGGAAGGAAACTATCCCGCTGATCCATGATACCAGCCGCTTGAATTTGGAGGTTATTAATGTATGCGTAAGATGTAGTAAAATAAAAATAATCAACAGGTCTGATGAATACCGGTGTATCGTTCTCATCCACCCGTTAAAGATATTGGCAGACATTGCTTCCACCGAGTCCCAGGCATGACGCGGGTTAATGTTGTAAAAGATAAAAACATAAATACCCGAAATACAGGCAATCACAAACAACAGTATGGTAATACTACCCAGGTTGTATAAAGGGTTTAAGTTAGTGCCATATACTTTTCCAAGCGGCGACGACAACCTTTGAAAAAAACGGTGCCCACCGGTACGCTCTTTTATTACATTTGTATTATCATTCGTATGCTGGTTCATCATGGTTTTTTGAAATGATAAAGGATTTTACAAACAACCCGCTTACAAGACTGATCATCAGCAACCCTGCCGATGTGGAAATAATAAACCGCCAATCCGGCTTATAGGTTTTTAAAACCGGGTCGTAACCGAAGCAGCGCAGGTAAAAGCCTTTGAAAAGTCCTGGTCTTGTTTTTTCAGCCATGGCTTCTATTACGGCCAGCTTTATATCTTTTTTGGAAGGATTTACGCCGTATATAAATCTTGATATTTTTCCGCTTGGCGTTAAAACAATAAGGATGGAAGGGTGGTTAAACTCCTTTGATGCCGGGTCATAATCATATTCATAACCGATGGATGACAGTAATTGTTGAATACCCTCTCCTGAAGCGGAGATGGTCTTCCAGTTCACGCCATCCATCTTCCAGCGGCTTTCATAGGCGGCAAGGTTTGTTTGCCTGTCGCTGCTGTCGAAAGAAAAGCTGATCATAGTAAAATCCTGCCCCAGTGTGCCCAGGTCATTAATAGCTGTTTGCACGCCGTTGCTGATCACGCCACAAAGCGAATGGCAACGGGTGTATACCGGTGAAATGATCAGCGGCTTTTTTCCCAGCAGGGAGTAAAGTTCGAAAGTTTTGCCGGTGGCATCGAATACCCGGATGTTAGCGGCTTTTTGTGCGAGGAAGTTTTTTTCATTGGGGAGATTGAACCCGCTCAATAAGAACCATAGGAACGCTATCCATACATACGTATATTTCACTTTAATCGGGTTAATAATACCGGGGGGCTGACCCCGGTATTAGTTTCAAAAAATCAAGAGTTTCCCAAGGATATTGGATTTAATTCACATTCCATGTTGCCGCCAGCCATTTCCAGTTCAGAAAAAAGAGCGCAAGAAAAACCAATAAAAACAACATGGTGAGTATAAGGGTGCCGGGTGCTTCAAATCCTTTATGTGCTTTTGCCGCGGGCGCCAATGGCGAAATGCTAAGCTGCATATCATCAGGCCCTTTTACCTTGGGGCCAAAGAAAACGGAGATCACCACGATCAGTATCCATATTATGGTAGATATAAATGCCAGCGAACCTCCCAGCATCATCAGTGTCCAGAAAAAGTCTACCGCCGGGTTGAAATTATAAGTGAAAGGGCCGCCGGAGAAGGTAGAGTCCCAGTGGCGGCGCGGAACGCCTAACTGCCCCAGTACGATCATTGAGATAGACAGGAGCGCTATGCCTATAAAGAATAACCAGGGCTGCCATTTGGCCAACCCGAAGCCCACGATCTTCCTCCTGAAGATAAGCGGGATAAGATAATAGGTAACGCCCATAAAAGTAAGGGTAGTGCCAATGACCACGGTTCCTTTAAAATGGCCTGGAATAGCTATGGTGTTATGCACAATGATATTGGTCTGCTCCATTCCAAAGATCACACCTGTGGTGCCGCCAATAAATCCAAAGCCGATGATGGCCAGTATTATGGAAGAAAAAGCAGGATTGCCCCAGGGTGCTTTTGAGAGCCATTGAAACAATCCCTTATTGTATCCCCATCTGCGTTGAGCTGATTCAAATGAGGAAGGAACGGCAAAAGCGTGTATCATAGAAGCAAGCACGGCGAGGTACATGGCATAGCTGGTATTCCATACTTTCCATGCGCTGCTAACGCCGGGGTCTGTGAGCAGGTGATGCGCAGATGCCAGGCAGATAAAGAGAATATACAACACAAAAGCTGTGCGGGATACTCTTTCATTAATAGATGTGCCGCCCACAGATAAGAAAGATACCATGTACCAGATGGATACCATCGCTGCCACGTTGATCTGTTGGGAAGAATGCCCCAGCCCCCACCAGATAAGCTTATACATGGCAGGGTCAATATTGTCTATCAGCCCGAGCGACCATAAAAAGGTTGGAATATAAATAAGTGCACCTGAAGCCAGTGTAATAACCGCGATGATGGCTGCCGTCATTAAGCCGTAGGTAAAAAGCGGCATCGTTTCTCCATAAGCCTTTTCCCGCCTGGCGATCATGAGGTTGCCAAAAAATAATATAACAGCCAGCAATGCACCAACTGCAAACAGGATAATGCCTAAGTAATACAAGGGGTGTGCTTTAAGCGGTGTATACGATGTGAGCATAACATCCGCCTTACCCATGAGGATGATTACATTGGAAAGCACCAACCCGGCTACCATTAAGCCGAAAGCTATCCATCCCAGCCTGGGAGCGCAAAAACGGGTATTCAACACTACGGTAGAGCCGAAATACAGCCCGGCGATCTCGAAGAAGATGATCCAGAAAATAAGCGCATTCAACCCGTGAAAAGTAACCAGCCGGTAATACCATTCAGCGCCCAGGAGGTGAACCGGCTGATAGCGGGTAAATACCAGCAATATGGCGGCGGTTACGGCAAGCAATAATGAAATAACGGCAAATACCGCGTTATACCGTATAAGCTTTTCCGACCGGAGATCTACTTTAAATCCTGTTATATCGCAAGTACGAAACATAGCACCAGTTTTAGGGTTATTATTTTAATGTTTTGATATAGGCGATCAGTTGTTCAATCTCATCATCTGTTACCGGGAATACCGGCATCACTGTATTTTCAAAACCGACCGTTATTTTTTGCTGTGGATTTTTAATAGATTCCCGTATGTAGGTTTCGTCAACCTTAACGCTGGTCTTTTTACCTTTCTCTACTACCTGTTCCTCTTTGCCAAACAGACCGTTCCATGCCGGCGCAATCTGGTGGCTGCCATCTGTTTTATGACAGGCGCCGCAACCTTTCAGCGTATATACCTGTTCGCCCAGTAATGCCATTTCAGTTTCTGACAGTGCTTCTTTCTTTTTTTCCGGCAACGGATCAGGCGCTTTTTTAAAATTTTCGTACCCGTATTGCTTCAGGTCTTCTTCTTTTTCAATCACAACCATTTTGCCGATCATGGTATGATGCCCGATACCGCAGAACTCATTACATATCACTTTATATTCCCCGGCTTCGGTAGGTTTAAATTCGAGCACATAGTCGTATTGCGGGTATACCTGGAAATTCATATTCACCGGCTGTATGGAAAAGCCATGTATTACATCTTTGGAGGAGATGTGAAATTTATATGCCTGGTCTTTTTGCAGGATCAGCACCGGGCTCCATCTCCACATTTCGCTTACAATAAGAACATCGCTGTTGGGGCGGGGACGTACCACTGGGATACCGTTATCCACCCCAATCATATTTTGTTTGGTATATGCTTCGCCCAGCTTTGCATATTCTGCGGTGCTGGTGCGGTAAGTAATGCTGGAAGGGTTCTGCTTGCCGTACACATGCCACATAATCATCCATACAAACAAACTGATACAAAGAAGCAGCGCAATGACCATCCACATTTTTTCATCTTTAGATACTTTTTTATCGAACCATCCTTCGGCGGGGCTGAATAAACTCATATACAGGTTTTTGGGGTAAAGAATTTATTTGTTCAGGATCTGTTTGATGTCTTCCGGTATGGCCGGCAAATTTGAAAGTTCCATTACGCCCCATAACAAATAGAAAATAGCGTAAATGGTTACGCCCAGGAAAAGCAATAACATAAAATCATCCATGATCATTCTTGCAAAAGGAGCTTTCCTGATTTCCGGTTGCGGATCGTTTTCCATGTTCATTTGTTTTTATCGTGAATAACAATGCTTTCTATGGTAAAACTAATAGCGATGTTATACAGGAAAATGCAGGACGGCAGATTAATGTGGCGGTAATTACGTTTTCGTATTTTTTTTGAAATAAATAGTGTTATTATTAGTGCTGGGGGGGTAACTCCTACTGGTGTGTGTCTATTCCAATGCTATTTTAATAGTATTGGAGTAGATGCCTCCACGCATATGTATGGAGCAGAAGCCGAAAGGGCGGATGGGACAGTTTCGTAATTGCGTTTCTCGAATCTTTAAATCACTATTCCGAAGTAAATCATCGTCAAAGCAATGGTGTCATAAATTGCATGTGAAATAATAGGATACCATAAATTTCCTTTGTAACGCCATAATAAAAGCGTCCAAAGCAATCCTCCAAGGGCGGAGGGAACAATACCAAAAATGCCTTGTTGCCAATGATATACTCCAAACAAAATACTTGTCAAAAGTCCCGCAAACAAAAATGAAAACCTGAATTTCTTAAACCATTCCTGAATTGTTTTATGAATAAAACCTCGGAAAACTATTTCCTCGTAAAAACCTCCAATAATCCATGCTGCCATGATTGTAATGATTAGGTTTGACAATTTATTTCTGATAAAATCATATTCAGTGTATGGTTCCACAACAAAAAAGTGAGTTATAAAAGGATGATAAACCCACTTATTAAAAGCAACCCAAAGTAAAGCTGATATGATGCCGGCAAAAAAAGTATGAAAAGTTAAGCCATTGCGTTTTAGCCCAAGGTCTCGAAGTGTTTTTTTGTATCCTCTTAAATAAAAAATAATAACTGCTAAGCAAACTACAGCATACGAATAAAACGGCAGCGGAACAAAATGGGGGAATAAAACAAGAAATACTATGATAAATGCCTTTAGTGCGTTCTGTCTGAAACTCTTAATATTCATGAAGCTATTTTAAAATTACCGCCAACGGTTTGGGGATTTACGTTCGGGTGGGATTAGAAGCATAAAAGTAAAAACTTTAAACTAAAGTTCATTTGAAAAACTGCCGCCCGATTTTGCACTTTTTCCTACTGGTGTGTCTTCACACACCAGCATAAGTTTTATTTGTCAAAACACTTTTCTAACAAATGTTGCCTGCTGGCTTGGTCAGCCACGGTAGCCTGTTCCTTTTTGTCTAATTCTAAATTTGTCGCAACAATATATTTCTTGCACAACTTCATAGTCATTGGTCAGATTATCCATATACTCTGTCTTACTTTTTACATCAAGGTATTTTTCTTTCTGATTTACAAAACACATCATTGAACCTAACGCACTCTGTCCATAAACACTATAGTCTGAATATAAACAACCAAAGCAGTTTTTGAGTTTATACTTGCCGTCAAATTGATTTTGAATGTTTTCAAAAATAGACTCAAAGAGGTCACCTTGGGATTCAAATAAATTGTCAGAGGCTTTAACTGTGAGATAAATTTTTTCAAATTCAATCCCGCCTGAAGGTTCTGATCTTGCCTTACCAATTACATATTTAAGTTTCAAGTCTACCAAAAAATGTTCTTGAGTCTGCAAGTCAATTATAAATTGAGGAACCATAAAATCAAATGTGCAATTACAAATTTCCTCGACAAAATCATCAGTTCCATAAATTCTGGTTGCATATAGTGTAAACCTTTCAAGCTGTTTTGTTGAATGTAAATTCTTGTCAACAATTTCTAATGCAGTAAATTCAGAACCTTTAAATTCTACATCGTCAATTTTTAGCGATATATTTTTAAAGTCATTGATGATGGTAATGTCAGTCGTCCCAAAGTCGTCAGTATATGTCCCTTGATATTTTGCAGGTTCTGTCATATGTGGTTGGTCGGTACGCTTGCCGCCAACACATAAATTTATACTATTACACCCAATTTACAAGTATTGATAACCAATATCTTAACGTTATGAATTTTGTATTGTCGATAGGACAATACGATCCGCTGCCTATTACCATTCCATGTGTTACTTCTTCCATACACCCACAATAATCTTTTCTCACTTTTCCCGACCGGATAGTGAATGGTTATTGGAAATACTCCGTAGCCTGGCGGTATTAAGATAGCTGAACTTTTTGGCTGCGCATTTGATCAGCCCCTCCTTTTCAAAGTCTTTCAATATTTTGGAAACCTGTTCTTTAGTGGTGCCCGCCAGGTCGGCTATATCCTGCCTGCAGAAGCTGATACGGAAACTTTGTTTTCTTTCTTCGTATTGATAGGCTTCTGCCAGCAGCAAAAGCGCTTCCGCTACTTTTTCACGCACTGTTTTATGCGCCAGGTTAATGGCTTTTTTTTCCACGAGTTCAAGTTCATCGAGGAACTGGTTAATGATCTGCAGCTTAAGCACAGGGCTTTTATCGGCAATCTCACCAAACAGTTCATTGGGCACATAGCAATACTGCACTTCAGACACAGCGGTTGCCGAGCAGGTGTGAACGGAATGCCTCACACTGGCCCTGTGTCCAAAAACAGTACCCCTGCCGGCTATCCGGAGAATGAGTGGTCTTCCCTGCTTTCCGTTCAACTCTACTTTAAGAAACCCCTTTTTTATAAAGCAAACACCCAGCACAGGATCTCCCTCCGAAAAAAGCCTTTCCCCTTTTTGGAGCGATCTGGAAAGTTTGTAGGTGCTGATAGCTGTAAGCGTATTTACATCACAGTTATTCAGTATTGAGCAGTTCCTGACCTTACAGGTAATACAATCGTATTGGGTTATAGCCATGGCTGATCAGTAATATGTATTTTCCGGAAATTAAAGAGGTTGTAAATATCCCCTTTTTTACCTGTTTATTTTATGACACTGATTAGTTCACAGGCTGATTATTATTTACTCCGGCATTTATTAAGTTGCTGTTTGTCCGATTAAACACCGTAACTTTGCGGCTTCTTTTTAAAACTCTACATGAGCGACCCCATAAAACATGAGTGCGGACTCGCATTTATACGGTTGAGAAAACCATTTACACACTATTTGAAGAAATATGGTACGGTAATGTATGGGCTTAACAAGCTCTACCTTTTAATGGAAAAGCAGCATAACCGCGGTCAGGATGGTGCGGGCATTGCTGCCGTGAAATTAAATACAGAGCCCGGGTATCCCTTCATGCACCGCATCCGCAGTATTCAAACCATGGCAATAGCAGATCTGTTTAAGCAGATAGGCGATGAAATAGCCGAGCTGGAAAAATATCAGCCCGATATAAAAAAGCATCCCGGCCTAATGAAGGGTAATGTGCGTTTTTTGGGAGAGCTTTTATTAGGGCATTTAAGGTATGGCACACAGGGAAGGAATAACGTGGAGTTTTGCCATCCGTTTATAAAATGTAATACCATACCGGCGCTTAATCTTGCTTTAGCCGGCAACTTTAACCTTGTAAATACGGAAGAATTATTTTCACTGGTAAATATAGAGCCCGGTGTTTTTCAAAAGCAGAGTGACCTGGCGGCAATGATGGAAGTAGTCCATCATTTTTTGGTTAAAGAAGATGAGTTACACCCGGATTGCCTTGATATAGTAAATGTGCTTAAAAAATCTTCCCGCTTGTTTGACGGTGGTTATCATGTAGGCGGGCTTATAGGCAATGGCGATAGTTTTGTAATGCGTGATGCACATGGTATTCGCCCTTCTTACTATTATATAAATGACGAGATTATTGTGGCGGCCTCTGAGCGGGCAGCTATAAGAACCACGTTTAATGTGAGTGAAAAAGAAGTGCAGGAGCTGATGCCGGGACAGGCATTGATTGTGCGGGCAGACGGTTCATACCAGGTTGAACAGATACTGGAGCCCAAAGAGCGGAAGGCCTGCAGTTTTGAGCGTATATATTTTTCGAGAGGTAACGACGAAAAGATATATAAGGAAAGAAATGCACTTGGTTTTCATTTGAGTGACCCGGTACTGAAAGCTATTAATTATGATTTGAAACATACGGTGTTTTCTTTTATACCCAATACTGCTGAAGTAGCATTTTACGGGTTGCTGAAGGGAATGGAAGATTATCTGAACAAAATAAAAGTGCAGCGGATTTTATCGTGGGGAAAAGATTTTGATGAGGAGAAGCTTATTGAAATGGTAGGGCGTACTATAAGGGTAGAAAAGATAGCCAACAAAGATGTGAAGATGCGCACCTTTATTACAGAAGATGTAAGCAGGAATGAACTGGTGCAGCACGTTTATGATATTACCTATGGTTCAATAAAGAAAAATGAAGATACAGTAGTGGTTATTGATGACTCCATAGTAAGGGGTACCACTTTAAGGGAAAGTATTGTGCGGATGGTTTCAAGATTGCAGCCTAAAAGAATAATTATAGTTTCTTCTGCACCCCAGATACGCTATCCGGACTGCTATGGGATAGATATGAGTAAAATGGGCGATTTCATTGCCTTCCAGGCTGCCATAGCACTTATAAAGGAACGAAAGCTGGAAAGTGTGCTTCAGGAAATATATGATAAGTGCAGAGAGCTGGAAAGGAATAACCAGTTACATACCGAGAATGTAGTAAGAAATTTATACAAACCTTTTACAGCAGAAGAAGTCTCAAAAAAAATAGCAGCACTCATCACTCCTCCGGATATTAATATTCCTATTGATGTGATATATCAAACTATAGAAAATCTTCATGCTTCCTGTCCTACTAATACGGGTGATTGGTACTTTACAGGCAATTACCCTACACCCGGCGGCAATAAAGTGGTAAATAAGGCCTTTATCAATTATATGGAAGGCAAAAATATTCGTGGCTATTAAACCTGTTGGCTTGATTTTTGTAAACAAATCGTATTGCACCCGTTTTTAGATCCTGCGTTTCCTATGTGTTATTATTAAGACAATGATAATCACTATCCTATAGAATCGCACTTACCCATGCTTCATGCACCACAAAACTAAAAAAGTAGAGTTTTATACTCTAACTAAATCCTGATGAGGTCTGTCTTGTTCATTCGCCACGCTAAAAGTAGTTGGGATGACCCATTAATGAATGACTATGACCGACCCTTAAACGACAAAGGCAAAAAAGATGCTCCACAAATGGCAAAGTACCTTTTGGAAAAAAAGATACGAATAGACTCCTTTATTTCCAGCCCTGCTAAACGTGCGAGAAAAACCGCTGTATTATTTGCAAAAGTATTTGGCATTGATGAAGATGCTATTCAATTAAAATCCGGACTTTACCTGCCTGATGAAATCGCATTTTCTCATGCAATTGAAACAGCTTCGGATGATTGTACTCATCTTGCTATATTTTCTCACAATCCGGGCATTACCCATTTTGTAAATACGCTTACCCGCCAAATAAAGGTTGATGATATACCCACCTGTGGCATATTCGCAATTAAAACCAATGCCCTTAGCTGGAAAAATTTTGAAAAGGCTGAAAAAGAATTTTGGTTTTTTGATTATCCCAGAAATCATGGATGGTAATTCTTCTTTAACAGAATTAGTTATCCGTTAAAATTTTATTACTTTCATTAGTCATTGCACTTACCTGTCTGAATATCTTCTTTAATTATTTATTACAACAGCAGTAATATGAAATTTTCAAAACTGATTATCTGGGCCTCGTATGTATCCGTTTTTTTCAGTTGCACCGGACTGAGTGCCCAGGAACAATGGGGCGCTTTTTTTACATCAATAGATGCAACAAATCTTCACGGCAAAAAATTTAAACTTCAGGCTGATGTAAAGGCTGAACTTGTGGAAGACAGTGCAGCAGCTCGTTTGTGGGTAAGGGTTGATGACAATGGTAAGGTCTCTTTTTTTGATAATATGTGGAATAAGTCTATCCGGGATTCGTCATGGAAAACATATACAATAGAAGGCCGGATTGATTCTGCAGCAGAGCAGATTGTATTTGGTACTTTACTGGAATTAAATGGCAGGTTTTATTTTGATAATATAAAGCTGCTTATTGAAAACGGTAAAAACAAATGGCGGGCGATTTACGCTGCTGATTTTGAAAATGGCGAAATAGCCCTTGAACCTGGTATAGGAAAAGGAAGCTTGTCCGGAAGGAATACCTCGTATACATCATCTGTACAAACAACCGGTACCGGAAAAAATAGCAAGTCGCTGTTGATTGAGGGGGCAGGAATACCCGACTATGGTAATAGTAAAACAGCCGGAAAATTTGCTGACATAAACGGTATTAAATTGTATTACGAAGTATATGGAGAAGGTCCGCCGCTTGTTGTTATGCATGGCAATGGAGGCTCTATTTCCGGCGCAGCAGATTTTTATCCCGAATTGATAAAAAAGTATAAAGTTATTGCGATAGATAGTCGCTCGCAGGGTCGCTCAACAGATGCGGATAAGCCACTTACTTACGATCAGATGGCATCTGATGTAAATGAATTGCTGAATCAATTAAATATAGACTCTGCGTATATGTGGGGACAGAGTGATGGTGCCATCTTGTGCATATTGATGGCAAAAGATTATCCCAGGAAAACAAAGAAAGTGCTTGCGTTTGCGCCGAATATGCAACCAGATAGCGCTGCGCTGCATGGTTGGGTTGTTAACTCGGTTAATCATACTATACAAACTACAGAAAGCCCGCGTGAAAAGAAATTGAATATAATGATGCGGGATTATCCTAATGTGCCATTTTCTGATCTTGAAAAAATACAGGCGCCTTGCCTTATTATGGGTGGCGACAGAGACATGATAAGGCTGGAGCATCTTGTAAAATTGTTTCAGCATATACCTAATTCACAGTTGTGTATTTTGCCAGGTGCAACGCATGCCGGTTCATGGGAGCAGGAGGAACGTTTTCTTTCTATAATGAACGATTTCTTTTTAAAACCATTTAGTATGCCAGATTCAAGGTCGTGGGTTGAATGATAGCTGATATTTTTGTGTTATTTGTTTTACTGTTAACCGTCAAACACACAAAATTTATTCTCGAGCTTTTTATTATAAAACAGCAGGTAGTTTGATTCACACATTTTCAGTGAGATCCTGATTAATTTTCATTTATTCATCTTCAGTTGAAATGTAATCCCAGTCAACATCCAGTTTGCTCAACATGTTTTCAAAAAAGGTTTCATGAGTTGTACCAATGAAAATGCCAGATGCCTGTTGATCGTTATCGATGCACAAGCTTATAACATCATCAAAATTGCTGGTAAAGATGCGTTGGCCGGTTAAGGTTATCCCTTTTAACTCTTCCCAGTTTTGTTCAATATATTTTATTGTAGCGGGATTAACAGGTTGTAAACTGTTGGCGTTATATGTAAGTCCGCCTAAAGTTCCATTACCAATAGCCATCACTATCAAAAAATCTTCTGTTGTTTTACTATCCATCTTCCACTCCTGTTCATCCGCTATCGGGTTGTAATTACCATATACAGGCGGGTTATCATTAAGCATATCTTCACTTTTTATACCCCAGTAAGCCACCACCTGGTTCTCCTCATAAAATACAAGGTATAAATCGTCGGAGAAATTTAATTCGCCATCCGGCTTCAACAAGCGGTTGTGCGAATAGTTGATATTTTCGTTTTTTCCTAATGTCAAATAATATTCCCTCAGCTTTGCCGGTAACCTGTAGTTAAGCCCTGCTTCAAGCGTCTCTATTTCAATATCAGTAAACCCATCATTACTTGCTTCCGGAATATTATATAGTCGTTGTATTTTTTGCAGATATGTCATGGCAGAATTTTTAAGGTATAGCAAAATAAAAATGTTTAATCAATATAGGAGATATCAAAAATGTTGTCCATCATTTTATTGTTGACCGCGGTTGGTGTTAGCTTCATTAATGTATTTCTTAGCCAGATGCCTGGTCCATTTTCAATATGAGCAATTTTACCGATTGCCCGACTCCTGTTTACAATCTCATGAGCCTTTTGCATCCTCAGCTTTTGATAAGTTGCAAACGCATCCTCAGCTGTTTTTCCTTTTCCGAGCAATTGAGCAATGGTATATGCGTCCTCAATAGCCTGGCAGGCGCCTTGCCCCATATTTGGCGTTGTGCATGTGCTGCATCGCCCATAAGGCAGGCTTTATCTTTCGCCCATGTTAGCATTGGTTTCAGGTCTGTAATATTGCTGAAAAAAATGTTTTCATAGTGCCATCTTCAAAACCAAGTTTATAATTTTCGTTTTTTTCAATTTGTGCCAACCGTTTTGATAACACAATATTTTCAAAGCCTGTTTCTTCAGCAAGTATATGTTGCAATGCTGCGCGATGAATGGCTACATTGTATACGCCATACACAGATTCATATTTGGATAATTTCATTACCAATAGCGGTTTCAGTTGCGCATCTGTAATTTTCATTACGGAAACTTTGTTGCCAGCCTGTTCAATTTTATGATGAATACCCACTTTTTTATAAATCTGCATAGCATTGTTTGCTATAATAATTCCTGCGCCAACAGGTTGTATGGCAGGCGCACTTTCGTAAACAGTTGGTTCAAATCCTTTTTGTTTTAATAGCATTGCCATGGTTAAGCCGCCTATACCGGCTCCAATAATGCTGATAGGTTTTTTCATTGCAGCTAATGTAGTAAAATGCTGCTTTGTTATTTGTAATAATATTAACGATGTAAAAAGCAGCTAATCTTGCAGTAGATATAAAGCTTGATTATTTTGTGTTCTCCTTCCTGAAGCTTTAATATTTATGATTGTAAAAAGATATATCTTTTTTATAGCGCTGTTGCTGCTTGCAGTTGTGCCATATTTTGCAGCTCGACTTTTCTGGATTTTATCTGCAAAAGAGGCGAGAGGGAAGATAGCTTTTACAGGAAAAGATATATCAGCACAGATACCCCGCTCTTATTCTGTGGTATTGTTTTCTGTTACCGGTAAAGACAGCGTTTTTTTCAATAGTACAGATGGCGAAATATTGGAAGAGAACAGCATTGTTCCTGTATTGTATCAGCCTTCTGATCCGCATAATGCAAGTATAAATAGCTTTATGGGTTTATGGCTTGATGCAACAATTTATGGCGTAATCATATTTGTGATTATTGCCATTATTTTTCTGCACCCGGAGATAGTGCCGTATAAGTCAAAGATAAAATTGCAATGGAAGAAGCCGATGATAAAGAGCCTCTCCTCCCTTCCTCCTCTCCAAAGGAGAGAAGGCGGTACTGTAGAATCTAATTCATCTGTATAACTACCACTTCAACCTTAGTAAGGGTAATCTATATTAAGCAGCAGGTATCTTTTATAACCCATCTCCGAAAAGCAGGCCCTGTGCTTAGGTCTCTTTCCCTTAGGGAAGGCCGGGATGGGCTTTACATATTTATATACCTGTTTCTTGCAATTACCTTCCATTCTTTTTCAACAGTTCCATTATGCACTACAAAAGCTTTTTCGTATAGTGCAACGGTAGGGCATATATGCACGGGCACGCCATACAATACATCTCCAACTTTGTATTTTGATGCATCTGCAACTTTTAATACCAGGTGTTCCTCGCTCTGACCAATAGGTTGAACTTCCGGCGCATTTAAAAAGTGTACACGCGGTAATGGATTTTCTGCTGCCACAGATTTGTGACCAAGATCTGTACAAATGGTTTGTTGATCTATAACAGATATAACTCTTGTAGCTACAAGCGCCGCATATTCAAATGCCTCATCAGGAAGTCCCTGTTTATATCCCCAGTCGGTAAAAATAAAAGTGCCCGGGCTACACTCCACGTTTTTTCTTGCCGCATGAACCGGAAAGGTTGGTGTGCCTCCTGCAACAATGGCAAAATCTTTTCCGGTTTTATTTTTAAGATACTGGTATAATGCTTCAACGCCGGCAAATGCCTTGTCGGTATTTTGTTTTCTTATCTCAATATCCGAATCACGTATATGTCCGTCATACGCATGTAAACCTGCAAGTGTAAGATGGGGTAATGATAATATATAATCTGCTAAAGCATTTGCGTCGGCCGGCTTAATGCCTGTTCTGTTCATGCCGATATTCAGATCGATAAATACAGGCAATACTATATGGTTAGCTGCCGCTGCATCGTTTAAGAAACGGACAGATTGCTCATTATCTGTAAGGCATGAAAAATGCGTGGCCGGATAAGCTTTTATAAGATTGATTAATCTTGAAATCTTTGGACCAACGGGTTGATAAGCGAGCAAAACATCTTTTGCATTGAGCATTGCCAGCATTTCTGCTTCCGCAATAGTAGCGCATTTAAATTTACTGATACCTGCATCCAGCAATAGCTTACATACTTCAGCCATTTTATTTGTTTTTACATGCGGGCGAAGTCTTGCATTATCCGTAACCATATCTTGCAACAGCCGAATATTTTCTTTTACCCGCCCTTCATATACTAACAAAGCCGGCGTATCAATACTATCTATATTGCTTACTAAATACCATTCGGCTGAATTGCTATGAGACATGATGTGGTTTTTGTATTTATTTGAGATATCCTCTGTAGGAGATGCGTGATAGTTAATTTAAACCAGTTCAAAAAGTGCTTCAATCTCTACGGGTATATTACCTGGCAATGAACCAAAACCAACAGCACTGCGTACGCCAATACCATTTTCTTCACCCCATATGGCAGCAAATAATTCGCTGCAGCCATTAATAACATAAGGATGGTTTTCAAATTCTAAAGTGGAGTTAACCATTCCTAATACTTTTATCACTCTTTTAATATTATCAAGGCTGCCGATATTTGAACGGATGGTTGCCAGCATGGTTAAGCCTACCTGTCTTGCAGCGAGCTTTCCCTGCTCCTGGTCAATGTCTTTTCCAATGCGGCCTTTCATCAGTGACGTATCTTCCAGAACCGGCCCATGACCAGAGAGATATAAATGTGTTCCATCAATAAGGCAGGGTTTGTATACGCCCATTGGTTTGGGCGCCGGGGGAAGTACAAGTCCTAATTCTTTTAACCGTTGTTCGGGAGTGAGTTCCAGCATAGTAAAATATTATTGGGCAAATATATTTATATGGCGGCAGAAATGGTTGAATTAGATATTACCGACCCTTCAATTTTCGTATTACTTCTATTGGAAAGAGGACACCTGTACTCGTCATTCTGTTCCATCAGCATGTTGCTTTGCACTAAATGTATGTTGTGGCGGGAACGGAATCTGTTAGGCTGTAGTGCAAAAGTTGAACATTGGTTCCAATGCCCGGCAGATTTCTCTCCCGCAAAAAAGCAATTTAACTATAGTGTTCGTATTGGCCCGGTCGAAAAGACGGTATGCTTATCATCATTTCGGTCAAAACCGTTACTTTAAATGCACCCGTGATAGAATGATCATACTTCTATTCAATAAAAAAAATTACCTTCAAAAAGCAAATAATATCTATTCAAATAAATATTCAAGCTATGCCATATTGCTTTATAAAGAAATATACACTTGCTTTCATTGTAGCATTGGTAATAAGTCTGCCAGTTATCTCTCAAACCATCGGGGTTCAGCTATATAGTTTCAGAAACCAGTTTGCCAAAGATGTGCCGGGAACATTGGAAAAGATAGCGGCCATGGGAGTTAAGGAGGTGGAAGGCGGTGATAGTTATGGATTACCTGTTAATGAATTTAAAGCCCTATTGAAAAAAAATAATTTGAAGGTTGTTAGTGTTGGTGCGGATTTTAAACAATTAAGTGAAGATCCCAATAAGGCAGTAGAAACAGCTAAAACTTATGGCGCAAAATATGTAATGGTAGCATGGATACCACATGGAGAAACTTTTACTATTGAGGATACTAAAAATGCGGTGGAAGTATTTAATAAGGCCGGTAAAATCTTAAAAGAAAATGGTATCAGTCTTTGTTATCATCCGCATGGGTATGAATTTTTGCCTTATGAAAATGGTACGCTGTTTGACTACATGGTGAAAAATACCAATCCTGCATACGTGAATTTTGAAATGGATGTTTTTTGGGTAAAACATCCGGGGCAGGATCCTGTTGCTTTACTTAGAAAATATCCCAACAGGTTTCCGCTAATGCATTTAAAAGACAGGTTGCCCGGAACAGAAGGCAATCAGAAAGGACATGCAGATGTTGAAACAAATATTGTACTTGGCGCCGGTGATGTGGGTATTGCAGAAATTATGAGAACTGCAAAAAAAATTGGTGTAAAGCATTATTTTATAGAAGATGAATCTTCGCGATCAATGGAACAGGTGCCGAAAAGTTTAGCGTTTCTTAAAACGGTTAAATAACCCATCATATAAGTTGACGCTTTCTTTGCCACATAGGATCATAGAGATACAATAGATAGAATAATATCACTCTGCTTCCTATGTGCCTTATGCTTCTATGTGGTGAATAAACGCTTACTGCAGCAAGGCATACACTGCAAAGCTTGCCAGCCAATGCTCGCCGCCATAGTTGCCGCTCACTACTTCAGGAAGCGCAGCCGATAAATGTTGTATGGCAGACTTCAGCAGCATTTTTTTATATGGACTTGAAGCTGGCAAAACATTAGCAAGCCCCTTCATGCACCAGCTTCTGCTAAAGCATAAACCATCAAGATGTACAATTTGATAATCTGTTCTGTCTGATATGATGGGTAATTTGGTAAGATGTTTCAGTGCGGCAGGACTGATAAAGCTATTGAACCATTTCATGAAAGTATTTTTTGGTAAAACCCTGCGCATCAAATCAATTTCTTCCAATGCAGGTGAAAGAAAATCACTGCCATCAGGTTCCCACGACGCCGGCACGTTTTTATCGTTGCCATATAGTTTTTTTGAATAGAAGATAATGGCTTTTTCAAAGGCAGAATCTTTTACTGTTTTAGCATAATCAAATGCAAACACCAATCCAAAAGCCGTATTAGGATGTACGCCCGTTCTGTTGGGGTAAGTTTGTTTGGGCAAAAAATTCATCCATCTTGCAATAATTTTTTGAGTGAGCGGTTGCAATGCGGCATGCCAGCGTTTTCCATCTTCATCGTTCCAGGTGCTGAGTTCTTCATCTAATTTTAACAGCCATGCCCAACCGTAAGTGCGCTCCCATGCATTTGCCATCGGCGCTTCAAAATATTTTACTTCGGTTAATATATTACCAGCAGTAATAGTATTGTTGATGGCGTTGCGTATGGCAGCCGCCTCTGGCAGATCAGGAAATTTTTTTAACAGGCGTATCATCATCCAATGTCCATGCACGCAGGAATGCCAATCGAAGCAACCAAAAAATGCAGGATGAATTTGTTTGGGCGTTAATACATGATCGCTATCACTGGTGGAAGTATGACTGGTTTTGTTGGGGTATTCCTGGTCGAGACATTTTAGAGGTAATGCTGCTAATACGGATGCGCCTTTGCGGGTTAATTCAAAGCCCGAGCTGTCTTTATTTATGATAAAGAGATGGGATGTTTGTGTATAGCCGCAGATAGTGATTGCGATAAAGAACGTTAATAAAAATGTACGCATGATAATATTGCAGATGAGTTTCACGCAAAGTACGCTAAGGAGCAAAGAACGCAAAGAAAAACCTTAGTGGATTTGTGTCTTTGTGGTCAACCGGTTTTCACGCAAAGAAATCTCTGTGCAACTCCGTATCTCCACGGTTCAACCAGATTTCACGCAATGAAAGTTTGCTAACGCTATTTCGAAACTAATTTTTTTGCAAATGATTTAGCCAGCAGCGGACCCATTAAAAAGCCCTTTGTTCCTAAGCCATTAAACATGGCAGCAGGCAATGAATCGTGTAATAACATCAATGGTTGTTGCCCTGCAGTAGTTGGCCGTTCTGCAACAATATGATCTTTTATAATGAATGGTATATTCAGCAAATCCTTTAAAGTGTTCTCCGTTTGTTTTCTCCATTCTGTATCAGGCTCAAGGTTTGTATAGTTCCATGTATAATTACTTCCACACCAAAATAATTGGTTGCCTGTTGGAATTAACCTGATACCATTGTGGTAAATAAATTTTTTAGGCAAGCCAGGAATAAATATTAATAAAGCGTCGCCACGGTTTTTGGTAAAGGGCAGATGGCTGAATAGTGGGTTTTGTATTGCAGCAGCCCCTTCACAAAAAATAATTTTTTCTGCATGAATATGTTTATACATAACAGTGCCGTTAGCAATGCTCAATTGTTCCATCTCGAAATGTGCATCTAAAAATGCATTTTTAGCGAGTAGGTATTTTCGCCAGGCAGAAAATAAGTTTGCTGTATGTATCTGAAATGCCGGAGAAATTTTTTGAGCGGTATATGGCGTAGCAAAAGTATTTTTAATCATTGCAGCATCTCTACCTGTTATGTTATGCAGAAACGGCTGTATTAAAATGTCTTCTTTTTTTGCCGGGGCATCAAAAGCAATAATCGGCACTTCACTTATTACAGGAGTGTTCAATAATTTTTGTAATGAAGTATAGCTATCTAATGCGGCTGCAATGTATTGCTGATAGTCTTTCGCCACATTCCATTGCTTAATATTTACAGGATTAAGTATTGCGCCTGCAACAATGCTTGCCTTAACAGCAGTGGTATCATCAATAACCATTACGGATTTATTATGCAGCAGCAGCTCATAACTGATAAGCGTACCCGCAATTCCACCACCTATAACCAGGTATTCTGTTTGCATAACTCATCAGGAAATGATGTGGAGTTTAGCATAATTCAGCATAATCTTCTTTTCCCCATTAGTATCAAATTTTACCAGCGCAATGGGGTTTTGCGAGCTGCCTTCTATTTTTACAATCTCACCAAAACCAAATTTCTGGTGTTCAATTTTATCTCCTTCTTTAAGCAGCTTAATATCGCTTGCAACAAAATCAGCAGATGCTTTATGCTCCGCAACTTTTTGCTGTGGTTTGGGTGCAAGATAAGAGGGAGTGCTGTTTGTCTTCTTGCCCGGCGGCGGTCCGTATTGCTTTTCTGCCTGGTAAGCTGCGCCGCCTCCAAAACCTCTCCTGTTCATTCTTTCAAAAGCGCTGCCTAATCCTGAACTGCTATTGTTGCGTGATGAGCTTCCGGCATAACTCCTGTCCATAAACTCTTCCGGAATTTCAGCGATAAAACGGCTGGGCTCATTTTGTATTAAAGAACCAAAGCGGTAACGGGAGGCCGCATGTGTTATCCAGAGTTTTTGTTTAGCTCTTGTTATCACTACATAAAACAAACGGCGCTCTTCTTCCAGCTCTTCTCTTGTTTTAATACTCATGGCATTTGGAAAAAGATTTTCTTCAAGTCCGGCAGCAAACACACAACCAAACTCCAATCCTTTTGCAGCATGTATCGTCATGAGTTTTACCGTATCTGCATCCTGCTTTTTATCATCTGCATCTGTAAGCAGGGTAATTTGCTGCAGGTAAGCACCA
This sequence comes from Chitinophagaceae bacterium, assembly GCA_020847395.1. Lineage (GTDB taxonomy): Bacteria > Bacteroidota > Bacteroidia > Chitinophagales > Chitinophagaceae > Agriterribacter. The sequence goes on along the minus strand of JADLCD010000138.1, from coordinate 121,735 downwards.
AGACTTTTATCTTCCGGCGCCGGCGCGTTTTCATCGTCTCCTTCCGTTGTATTTACCGTTTCAATCGTTTCTTTTACTTCTTCTTTGCTGAATAATCCTTCTGCAAAATCATCATCAAAAGTTTCATCATCATATTCTTTTAATTCAAAATCACCCGCCTTCTGAAGCGGATCATCTACCCATTCTTTTATAGAGTTGAGCAATTCCTGTATGTTTTCATAACGGGCTACACCTTCAGCGCTTTTATCGTTAAACAGTTCTTTTACAAAATTGGTTTGTTTGCCAACATGCACTGCTACTTCATAAGCGTTCTTGTGTTTAAGCATGCTTGAAAAGCTCTTAATCATCAGCACAAAATTTTCAATAGACTCTAATGTGCCTGCTTTAAAACCAAATTCCTTTGCTCTTTCCAATACCTGCCAGAAGGAAATATTGTTTTCATTGGCTGCAAGTATCGCCCTGTCTATAGATGTTTTTCCAATACCTCTTGCGGGATAGTTGATAATACGTTTTAGCGCTTCCTCGTCATTAGGATTAACCAATACCCTTAAATATGCGATATAGTCTTTTATTTCCTTACGTTGATAGAAACTGATGCCGCCATAAATAGTATATGCAATGCCCATTCTTCTCAACGCTTCTTCAAAAGCACGGCTTTGTGAGTTGGTACGATAAAGAATAGCAAAGTCTTTATTGTGAAAATGATTTCTCAGCTTTTGTTCCTGTATAGTGTCTGCTACAAATTTCCCTTCATCATTATCACTCATAGTGCGCACAAGGCGAATCTTTTCGCCAATTGCGTTTTCGGTGAATAATGTTTTTTCAATCTGCCCTTTGTTATTACTGATTACTTCATTCGCTACATTCAATATGTTTTGCGTGCTGCGGTAATTCTGTTCAAGCTTTACCAATTTCACATCATCATAATCTTTCTGAAACTGTAATATATTTTCAATGGTAGCGCCGCGGAAACTATATATACTCTGTGCATCATCTCCCACCACGCATACATTTTCATGCATTGCGCCGAGCAGTTTTATAATTTCATATTGGGCGGGGTTGGTATCCTGGTACTCATCAATTAAAATATATTTAAACTTGCGCTGGTACTTGCTCAGCGACTCCGGAAAGTTTTTAAGCAACTCATACATTTTCACCAGCAGGTCATCAAAATCCATTGCGCCGTTTTTGAAACAACGTTTACTATACGCATCAAAAATTTTTGCGATAGCCGGGCGGTTGCTACGCATATCTTCCTGCTGTATAGCGTAATCATTGGCATATTCTTCAGGCGTTACCAACGCATTTTTGGCAGAGGAAATGCGGTTGTATACCGTGTTGGGTTTATAGTGCTTGTCATCAAGATTCATTTCGTTGATCACGGTTTTTACAACACTCTTTGCATCTTCTGTATCGTAAATGGTAAAATTGTTAGGATAGCCGAGGCGCTGCGCTTCGCCTCTTAATATTCTTGCAAAAACACTATGAAATGTACCAATATATAAATTACGTGCTTCTCCATCGCCAAGAATATGTTCTATCCTTTCCTTCATTTCCTTAGCCGCCTTATTGGTAAAGGTGAGTGCCAGTATATTAAAGGCATCTACGCCATTTGCCATAAGGTGCGCTATGCGGGTAGTAAGCACTTTGGTTTTGCCGCTGCCGGCTCCGGCTATAATCATCAGCGGTCCGTCAATATAAGTTACTGCTTCTCTTTGTCGCTCGTTCAATCCTTTTAAATAATCCTGCATGGGTGCAAGTTAATAAAAGAGAAAGAGCGGGAAAAGTTTATGGAGAAAATGAAAGATGGAATTGAAATAAAAAATCATGATAAGCTTCAGAAAACCTTCATCTCAACAACACATAATAATATTACAAGCAGTATTTAATATTGCTTGACTAATTCATATAATGCAATAAAATTCACAGTTGTAACAATTCTTGCAGTTTTTTATCCATTTCATTTTCGTTTTCTATGGTATGCCCTTCCCATTTTTCTATTATTCTTCCTTCTTTATCTATGAGATAGTAAAGCGGTATAGGTACAGACTGGTAGTTTTTGAATATTTCATTGTTCTTTGCATTCTTCCTAAGTACATTTTGCCAGATATCGCTTTTATCTTCACTGATGGCTTTTAGCCATGCATTTTTGTTTTCGTCTGTTGAAATAGCAATTACTTCCAATCCTTTTTGATGATATTTTTTATATAAAGATTTCAAATGGGGAATGCCAGCTCTGCATGGCCCACACCAACTTGCCCAAAAATCAAGTATTACTGCCTTTTTTCCTTTTAATTCAGAAAGCCGGATCTCTTTTCCCGTGGCAGTTACCACAGAAAAATCGGGAGCGGGGCCTTTCTCAGCAATGTTTTTCATTTTGTTTATTTCGTGCATTAAAAATTTACTGTCACGACTGTGTTGTACTCTCGGTGTAAATCTGTTTAAAATGTTCTCCAATGAATCTATCGGCAAAATATTCAGGTATGTTGACATTAAATACGGGCTAATATATGAATCAGGATGTGTCTTAATGTATGCGAGATTAGTCTCATGAATCTGTTGCCTTAAACTATCTAATTTGTCTTGTAATGCCGAATATGTTTTATTGTTTTCTTTCCCAGTTGTATTCTCAGCAATTGAAGAAGCAGTTTTTTCCCGGATCTGGGATATTATTTTTTTTACAGAGTCAATGGAATTACCTGTCTGATATGTGGAGGTATTCACCATTTCTAATTCCTCCTGAGTTTTTGATCCTGCTATTTTGGGATGTGTAATATCGTTTGCGTTTAACACCATTTGCATTTTTCCAGGCTCAGCAAAAAAATCGACAAACTTCATTCTTTCTCCCTTTATCCGTTGACCAAGACGAAGTCCCATATTTACAGGTTCTGTAATATAGCCAGCAAATGAAGCAGCTCCGTTCTTATAGTAAGCAGTATCTTTAACAAAATTCTCAGCACTAAAGTAACTTAATATAATAATTCCACTATCCTGTCCAGCAATTTGAATATGTAATGTAAAATTCGATTTTGTGTTTGCTGATTGTGCTGAAGAAAACAGATAGCAAAGTGATAAAATAAGAAATCCTGTTAATTTATTTTTCATTGACAAAGTTGTTGAAGATTGGATCAATTTCAAATGTATTGATTCTCTGAATGTAAAAATATTAATTTTCTATTTTTTGAATTTTACTAAAAAGGGCTATCCTTTGGGTAGCCCTTTTTAAATCATAAAGAGACATTTGCACCTACTTCAAGCATAGTTTCTTGTTGTCCCAGTTTGTATTTGGTTCACAACTCGGGCACGTGGTATCACAATCACTATTGGATGTGCACCATACGTTACATTTATTGCCGGATCCAGCCAGAATGTTCTTCATCTCTGCTCTGCTAAGTTTTTTGACGTGGTCAATGCTAATTTTTTTCATTTTAATTTAAAAAAATGCCTACTCTTTTTCTAAAGGTTTTCGGCTTATCCCTTTTTGTAATCGAAGGAGTTTTATAAAAATGCTCTTAAATCTTTTAAGTCATAATTTTCGGGTAATCTGTATCCGTTTACAAAAATGGTTTGGCTCAGGGATTTCGCTTTTAGCAAAAGCAGTCTGCTGTAAGTTTTGAAAGAGATACCACAAAGAGGTATGTTACTTCAATTTTCGTATTGTTTCTAACGGAAAGACGACACGCGCACACGTTTTAGGCCAATAAACCAAGATGTGCCTTCGGAATGATGCAGGCGGTTTCGTATTCGGCCACAGTTGTTACTTTAAAAGCCATATCCCTGCGGTTGGGCTGTATAACAAGTGGTTATATTAAACTACCTATACATGAATAAATCTTGGAAACTTCCTCCGTCAGCCTGCTATATTTCTTTACCAGTATCCATGTTGAACTAAACTTTCAGTAGCCTTGCGAATATTAATAGCGTATATTTGGCTTCTCTATTTCATGCTCTTTCTTCCGCTTTATGCTGAAGATCAGCTCGTTATCAATAACTCCATAATATAGAATAAGGCTACTGAAAGTTTCGTTCAACATCGCTTTCATTTCTCGTCCTGCGGACGAAACGAAAGCTTAGTTATTGTACGTTCGCCCTATCTCCGCTGTCATCTATAATTTGGGTCTGTGTCCACCCGCAGAGTGTTGCCTGTGTGTTGGCACAAGGCAGGCTCTTTTGCAAGGTTGGCTTTTGTGTGTCGGCTATGTGTGCCTTGCAAATGTGCCTGACTTGGTGGCGTTGGCTATTAGAGACTTCGCCTATTGTGTCCAAGCGATATTACTCGCTGTCAATTATTTCTTTTACTTTATTTTCCAGAACTTTTTTGTCAGGCAAATACAACTGATATTTTGAAACAAAAATTTTGTTGGCAAGTCCACCTGTGGCATACTTAACTGTATATTCATGTTTGTCTGCCGCAATGATAATTCCTATTGGCTCATTGTCGCCTTCTGTATTTTCTTCTTCTTTAAAATAGTTCAGGTAAAGGTTCATCTGTCCAATGTCCTGATGTTTCACTTTCCTTGTTTTGAGGTCTATGAGAACAAAACATTTAAGTATGCGATGATAAAAAACAAGGTCTATAAAATTATGTTCGTTGTCGACCGTAATTTTAAATTGTCTTGCTACAAATGAAAAGCCTTTGCCGAGTTCCAATAAAAATTTTTGCAAGTTATCAACAAGTTTCTTTTCAAGCCCTCTTTCTTTAAGAACCTTGTCTTTTGGCAATTCAAGAAACTCAAAAACATAAGGATCTTTAATAGCATCCTTTGCTATCGTTGGCTCATGCCCTTTTTCTGCTAAAGCCAATACTCCCTTTTTATCTTTGCTTAAAGCCAAACGCTGAAATAAAGCAGCATCAATTTGTCGTTTCATTTCCCTGAAACTCCAACTTTCTTTGACGGTTTGCTTTTCGTAGAAATTTCTTGCCAAATCATCTGAAACCGTCAATAATTCGGCATAATGGCTCCAACTCAATTTTCCAGACACTGTCTGGAATTTTTGATACTTGATATAAAACAATCTACACAAATAAATATTGCTCTTACTGAAACCTTTGCCATACTTAGTTTTCAGGTCTTTTGCAAGACTTGTGAGCAAGGCACTGCCATAATCTGCTTTTTCTTTTCCGTGCTGTTCAAATTCAACTATATGCTTGCCAATTTCCCAATTAGCCTTTACTAATTCGGTGTTGATTGCTTTGATAGCATTTTCTCTTGCTTTTTGAAGTGTAGAGCCAATGTTATCAAGTAGTTGGTTGTATATTGTTTTGCTTATTTTCATTACTGCAAAGATAAAATTAAATACTGCTGAATAGCTCGCCTTTTGTTCTGCCTTCAGCAAGGTTAAAAGGCTCAATATTCGTCAAGTCTGATTTGTAACGTACTTCTGAAACTGTGTTAGGAATATGCACTTCCTCAATTTTGCTAATGTCCTGATGTCTTTTAACCCAAACGCTCAATACCATGCCTTTTGAACAAAGCACCTTTGGGCGGTTTGTACACTCCTGCTCTAAGGCGTGTACGGCAGACCTCCTGCCATCATTTATACAATTACAAAACAATCACCGAAGTGTTGTTTCCCGTGACACACTCCAGCCCGGAACAAAAGATGCCACATTGCTGACGCCGAAGATTACAACGTCAAACCCCACTTGCAGCAATACCTATGTAGGCGCTACTTTACGCGGGATATGCACTATGGCTGATTAAAGGAAATGCTCAGGTAGCGATATACAGCTCACAAGTCTCCTCAAAGTAAAAGTCAGCGCTCCGCCTGGCGGGAGATACGATGCCACACCGGCATGAGGTGAAAAGCCATGAACTAAAGTCAGTTGATAATTTAAATGAAGTGTGCTGGTTTTAATGTCAGCAAAAGGGAAATCCACCTCCCACTTAAAATTGTTAATTAGCCGGGAAAATGAAATAGCGCAAATATTTATTAAAGAGGGTATGGTTAAGGATTGAGTATGGGTTGAATTATTCAAACTCTTTGAATTAAAAAACGTAATGTTAATAACAGTAATTTATTATGGCTGTACAATTTAAAAGTTGTACTAACATATCTTATCGAATAAACAAATTTTGTGGATAACTTTTTGTCGTGATATAGTTAGTAATTGTAAACTTTTGTTTATTTTAACTAAATAATTCAAAAACGCTTAATAAGACTTTATTTAAACGATTTACAGTTTCCCTGAGATTGCTACTTAGAGAAATACCAAGGATATACATACATAGAACTAACTATACATTATGAGACTAATCCCTAAATCGGGTGGAAAGATTTTACTTTTTCTACTTGTATCTTTTGGTACTGCGATGAGTGTGCTGGCTCAGGATTCTTTAAGAGTAGATAGCATGCTGCTATCTAACAGGAGTGGATTGGAAAATATACTGCAGGGAAGCGTAGCCGGGTTAAGAATAAAAAGCTGGTCAGGTACAACAGGTGCGCAAGCCACGCTGAACTTACGGGGGTTAAGCCTCGACCCAACAGATCAATCTACCATGCCGCTGATTCTCATTAATGGTGTGCCAATGGTGGCAAGTCCTTCCCATATTACAGGTATCAATCCCCTTACTTATTTTCCTCCTGAACAAATAGAACGCATAGAAGTTATTAAAGATATTGACCGCCTTGCTGCTTATGGTGTGCAGGCGCCCAACGGAGCCATCAATTTTATAATGAAGGAAGGGAATTCCGGTTCCATTCATGTTCGTGCAAATGTATATGCAGGGACTAATTTCCTGCAAAACATGGATTACAAAAGAGATGCTTTCTACAACTTTAATACAACAGCCCGCAGGGATGTATATGGTGATGGCGGTATAGTACATGATCAAACACTGATTGTGGATGGCGCGGGTAGCTATGGCTCATATTTATTCGGACTCTCCAATCACCAGGATAAAGGCATTATCAAAAGTTCCGGCTTTGGTCGCCAGTCTTTATTTCTGAATGCGAAGTATAATATTACTGACCGCTTTACCGCACACTTCTATAATAATATGTCCATCGCTAATCGCAAAGGACGTTATGCCGGAGAATACAGTCGTGATCTGACGCTGCCTGTTGTTGGCGATGAAGGGTACTATATGGATAAGAACAGGAATCTCGGGCTGCTGTCTTCTATGGGGCTTGCGTATGTTGTTGGCAGCGGCGTTACTATTCGCTCTGTGGCAAGCTTGTCTTATGAAGGTTCCAGCAGGGATATGTATATCCCCTCCAACTTATTAGACGGTAATATTTATGCCTCAAGCGCCGCATATAAAAGACAACTTATTACCTGGAATACTTCTGCCAACTGGTTGCATGAATTTGCTGACGCACTGCAAATGGATATGACGCTCGGCGGCGAATTAAGAAATACCGACGACCGGCTTACTTCTGTAAATGGCCAACGCAGTATGGAGAACGGTGGTTCTGATTTTGTAAAAGTGGTAACAGGTTATAATGCCAACCAGGTAATTGCATTATCCAACCATAATGTTGAAAAACTTTTATCTTTTTACGGAACCTGGAAGTTTAAATATAAAAAGGACCTTGATGTGAACCTGGTAGCCCGTGCAGATGGCAGCTCTTTATACGACAAAAAATGGGCTTTATACCCGGCGCTTGGTATTCATTATGATTTAAAGAACAGCCTTAATATACCTGTAAAAATAAATGCAGGCATTGGTAAAACAGGTGTGCTGAACAGACCGGAAGTATACCGCGGGCAACTGGATGCCTATGGCGACTATTACGGAGGAAATTATTTGGGTATAGGGCAGTTATACCCAACCTTCGGCGGGGCTAAAAGCATTGACGTGACACAGGTAGATGCAGGCATAACAGTAGCGCTCGGCTCAGCAATTAATCTTTCTGTTGATTATTTTAGTAAAACCTATAGTAATTTCCTTTATCAGCGATACCAGTCTAACATCAGTGGTATTGATTACAAATATGAAACAGGAGGCCAGCTCGGATTATCAGGTATTGAAGTAGCGCTCGATGGCGCGTGGATACGTTCCACTCATTTTACCTGGAGCAGCAACCTCAATATTGCTTTCTATCGCAATAAAGTAAAATCATTGCCTGGCGATATTGGTAATACAAGCCTGGCTTACCTCGCTACGGTATCCGGGGCGCCGGTTACATCTCTCGTTGCCCGGGAGGGCAGCCAGGCAAAAAGAATCGGTAACAGTGAACCAAAAGTTTTTGGAGGATTCACGAATACATTGCGCTATCGCAATATTTCTGCCGCCTTTACAATCAACTACGCCTGGGGGGCGGATGTTCTGGCAGAATCTTTTAACAGTCGCTATGACGCTGAGCGTATTAACTATCAATTCCCGATTAAAAGCGCGGAAACGCCTTATTATCTGGTTGACCAGGGAACAGACGGACGTACCATTTACCAGGGTATCAGAACTATTGAAGATGGCAGTTTTGTACGCCTGAGCAGGGCCGCAGTTTCTTATCATTTCAACTCAATATCTAAAAAAGTGGAAGCTTTAAGCGACCTGGAAATATTTGTTCGTGGCGATAACCTGCTGACCCTTTCCCGGTACAGCGGCATCAACCCTGAAGAAAATATTACAGGTAGCCGCAGGTATAACCTGATGTATACAGGAACACCGTTGCCTACTTCGGTAGCACTGGGTATTAAAGTGGTTTTTTAAGCATGATGATGTTAAAAATGAACAACATGACACATTGGATGAAACATTGGAAGTTCATATCGCTGATAGCAATAGTGCTGCTTTTTTCCTGCCGTAAAAACCTTACGGTAGAGCAGGAAAACAGCACAGTAGAGGAAGGCTATTATAATTCAGCGCCACGCATACAGCAGGCAGTAATCGGGGGTTATGTTGATCTCCGCAGGGCATTGTTTGCTAATTATGCCTGGTTGATGTATGGCGAAGCAAGAACAGGTGACGTGAAGGTGGCAGTTGCCTACCAGCAGCAGGTGGCAAATCAGCAGTTAACATCTACCGTTGCAAACCTGGTGCAACTTTCAGACTGGGGCTATTTTTACGATGTAATTAAAGATGCCAATGATGTGCTCGATATTGTAGATAATGCGGCAGATGGTGTGTTGAGCAGCTATCAATATAATCTTTACAGGGGTGAAGCGCTTGCGCTTAAATCTATGGCTTATTTCTACCTGGCGCGTATCTGGGGCCCGGTGTCATCTGCCGAAACAAGTAATTTTGGCGTCCACCTCACCAGGGAAGAAGTAGTTAACCAGGCTATTCAATATGCTACAGAAGCGCAGCAATTAGTACCCTGGATTTTATTGAATGATGATGGTATAAAAAGTGCTGCATTAACTGCTGTGCGCTTTAATAAAACCGCTGTTACTTCACTGCTGGTGCAGGAACAACTCTGGCTGGGTAACGGGCAAAACGCCTACGATGCATTAACCAATACGTTTACCAATATTTCAACAGATAGTTTGTCGGGCTTTAGCCTTGCCATAGGAGAAGACAGGCGTACTGAAATTCCCCTGGCACCGTTAAGCGCCAGCATTCTTACTATGCCGCTGGCAACATTCAATACTATTTACCCGGATGGCGATGCACGCCGTAGCAGTATGTTTAATATCTCCGGTAATAATGCTACGCTGATTGTTAAAGATGCCAGCATGGTAGAGTTATTAACTGAGCGGGAAATTGATTTATTGTTTGCTGAGGCTGCCTGGCGTTCACAGCATTTGGATGAAGCCAAAGAATGGCTGATAAGTGCAGCCAGCGGCGCCACAGAAGACTATAGCACTTTAACCGAAGAAACATTCGGCGATGCGCTTTTGCTTGAACGTCAGCGTATGCTGGTGGGCACCGGGCAGCGCATGTTTGACCTGATAAGATTTAGTGAAGTGTCTACCCATATACCTGCATTTACAGAAGCTGATGTTGCCAAAGGCGCGGCTTATTGGCCGCTGTCGGCAAAGAGTATGGCAGGTAATGGATGGGCACAGAATGAATTTTGGAAATAATGTTGATGGATTTTATAAAAAGATTCAACCGAAAAAACTAATGTAATGAAGGCATTAATGAAATGGGGCTGTTTCCTTGTTGCAATACTGATGGTATCCGTAACGGGTTATGCGCAATCAGTTATGACGGGTAAAGTCAGCGATGCTAACGGTAAACCGCTTGGCGGAGCTTCTGTTAGCATCAAGGGAAAAAATACCGGTACTACTACAGATGGTTCCGGCAACTTCCGGTTGCGCATCAGCACAGGAGATACCTTGATTTTTTCATCCATAGGTTTTGAAACCCGCCAGGTAGTGTTTAAAAAGGCGTCTGATCTCCACATTAAAATGGCTGACGAAAATAAAACCCTGAGCGACGTGGTGGTTACCGGCTATAAAAGCCAGGCAAAAACAGAAATTACAGGTTCTGTTTCAACCATAAAAATGGATAAGATTACAGAAGGACAGGCAGCAGAATCTTTTGGTTCTCTTTTGCAGGGTAAGGTTGCCGGCGTAAATATACAGTTAAATTCAGGAGAGCCCGGCGCAACGCCTGCCATTATTATCAGGGGGCTTGCCGCAGTTAGTCGTGGCGATGCTTCTGCTATTTCAGAACCGCTGTATGTAGTAGATGGTATTCCAATTATCTCAAGAATGAGCAGTGAGTTTGCCGTAACCAGTACCAACGTGCTGGCAGACCTCAACCCAAGTGATATTGAAGATGTGGTAGTATTAAAAGATGCATCTGCCGCAGCTATTTACGGGTCAAGGGCGGCTAATGGTGTAATCTTAATCACCACCAAAAAAGGAAAAAGAGGCAAGCCGCAAATCAATTTAAATATTCGTACAGGCGTAAATTTTGTACCACAATTGCGCGATGTAGCTGGTGGTGTAAAAGAACGCGAGCAGGTTAAAAAGCTTTATGATTTGTATGCTCCTTATGGCATATCAATGCCGGCGATGTATACGGATGTTACCAATCCTTTCTATAATAACTCGTCAGACTGGCAGGGGTATTTATATAACACTTCTGTTACACAGGATTATAATGCCTCTATTCGTGGAGCGGGCGATTTTGGTCAATATAGTATCAGCATGGGCTATATGGATAGCAAGGGTATTTTATTCAATACGGGATTCAAGCGCTACAGTCTTATGGCAAGTACCAGTTTTAATGCCTTAAAAAATAAGTTGGTTATTAATAATACACTGGCCGTTTCACGCACCGACCAGAGTAAGAACCCTGATGAACTGTCTGCAAATAAGTCTTCCCTGCTGCCGTTACCCAACAATCCATTGGTAAGAGACGCAGAAGTGTACCAGTTGGGACATATTTCCAACCTTAACGACAGGGTACGTTTTAGCTCTGACGCTACGCTTAACATTGCCCGCAATGTAGCCTATAAAGCCAGCCTAAGCCTGGAATACCTGCGTACAATGTTTGATTCTTTAGCTTCATCAAGACGTACATTGAGAATGGGAAATAAGAGCGTTGCCGGTGAAAATCAAAACTTCCTTTTTCAGAATACCGTAACCTATACGCCCAAATTTGGAAACGGGCACAGCCTCAGCATATTATTGGGGCAGAGTATGGAAAAAACAGAAGGAAAACTCACAAAAGTTAGCAGCGTAAGTGATGAGCCGGGCCTTTCGCAAACCGTAAACTGGCCACGAGGCAATAGTGTTGGCTCCAGTAATTATGGTGCCAATACCCTGATGTCTTATTTCAGCCGCCTGGATTATAATTTTCAACAAAAATATTTGCTGGGCGCTTCTATCCGAACAGACGGATCTTCCAAGTTCGGCAAAGCCAACAGGTGGGGGGTATTTCCTTCCATATCTGCCGGCTGGAACTTTTACAAAGAAGATATATTTCGTAATGCCGGCTGGTTAACCAGCGGTAAAATACGCGGTAGCTATGGACTTTCCGGAACTACCTGGGATAAAGACTATTTAGCGCTGGGTGTAATGAATGGTGGCGTACTCGACCAGTATAATTCTTTAATCCAGATTGCTTATGGAGGCATTTCAGGATATACTCCCACCTGGTATGATGGGTTTAAAAATGACAATCTTACCTGGGTTAAAACCAATATGGCAAACCTCGGTGTTGACTTAACCTTATTCAAGGGTAAAGTAGAGTTCATCTTTGATGCGTATGAAAAATTAACCAAAGGCTTACTGTTATCCACTGCACTGCCTACTACCTCGGGATATAATGAAGTATACCGCAACGCGGCAGATGTGCTGAATCGTGGATTAGAGTTTACGGTTAATACCAACCTGAGATTCGGCAGTGATTTTACCTGGAGTACCAACCTGAACTTTGCGTATAATAAAAACAGGGTAATCAAACTTCCTGATGGTAATGCCGATATTATTAAAACAAGTACATCAGGGCAGGACTTTGGTTCTATCATTCGTGTAGGTGCTCCGCTCAATGGTTTTTTCTTCTATGAATCGCAGGGTATTTACCAGGCAGAAAACCAGGTTCCGGTAAATCCTAAAACCGGTAAAAAATTGGTTGGTCTGCAAAACAAAAACCTTCAGGTGGGCGATCGTAATTTCAAAGACCAGAATGGCGACTATATTATCGATGTATCTGACCGTATATATGCAGGAGACCCTAATCCAAGATGGAACGGAGGCTGGACAAATGATTTTACTTATAAAGGATTTAGCCTTAACCTGGTTACCACTTTTGTGATAGGCAGGGATATTGTAAACACAGCCTTGCTTGACCGGCTTAAACTGGGTAAAAGTTTTGCAGGAAGTTCATCACTGCCCAACTTCGATAATTATGCCATCTGGGAAAAAAGCGGTGATAATGCCAGGTTCCCTACACTCAACCCCTGGAGCGACGCAACGCAGGTTATCAATTATGATTCAGAATATATAGAAGATGGTTCTTATTTCAAGATCAGGTCAGCAACGCTGTCTTATACTTTTAATAAGAGAGTAATTCAGCGGCTTCCTTTTGAAAGAATGCGGGTATATGTTACAGCAGATAACCTGGTGACTTTCCAAAAGTATAGCGGTCCCGATGCAGAGCTCATTACCATTGATGGCTTTGATGATTCCAAAGGATATCCTATGCGACGGATGTTGTTGTTTGGTGTATCCATATCACTATAATTATTATGATGATTTTGATTCAGGTAAAATAAAGCAGGTAGAACATGAAAAATAAAAATATTGTTATTGTTTGCATATCGCTCATGTCTCTTTTGGGTGAGTCTTGCAAAAAATGGCTTGACCAGTTGCCAATCAATACCGTTACGGAAGACCAGGCCTGGAAAACAGGTGCTGATGCCGAGGGCGCGGTAGCAGCAGCTTTCGCAATTTTTCGCCGGGCACTGTCGGGCTTAACCAAAGATGATACACCGGCAACTACCCGTAACGGGTCGTGGGGCGATTATTATTTCTGGGGAGATTCGCGCTCCGGAGACTGGATAACTCCAAATGATGACGGGGACTGGAAGGCCGGGTTTGCAAACCATTTAATTGAACGAACAGAGTTGGAACCCATGACCAACTGGAGATTATTTTACAGAACGATTGAGCAATGCAACCTGGTACTCGAAAAAATACCCGCTATTACAGACGGGCTTACAGAAGATAAGAAAAAGCAATTATTGGCAGAAGCTCATTTTCTGAGAGCGTTGGCGCATTTCTATGCAGCACGTATATGGGGAGATGTTCCTGTAAACCTTGAAGCCCGTAATGTAAAACCATTGGGCAGGGAACCGTTGAATGATGTAATGAAAATGGTAGTAGATGAAGCAAATCTCGCTATACCCGACCTTCCCTGGAAATACGATGGCACTATTAAAGAATCTATGTCGAGAGGTACAAAAGGCGCTGCTCTTGCCATGAAAGCCCATGCGCTGATGTGGTTAAAAGATTACCAGGGTGCGTCTGACGCCATGAAAGAAATTATGAACTCCAATACATTTAAACTGGTGCCAATAGATCAGTTCCGTAATTTATTTGATGCCGGTGAATCTGAAGAAGTGATTTTAGAAATGTATTACGATATTAAGAAAGGAGAGTATGCAGATTACTACGGGCATATTATGACGTATTACCTCACCAATCCTTATACCTCCAGGAGTAATCTTTCGCTGGCTGTAGCAAAATCAAAAATATTAGAAATATATCCGGATTATGCCAGGGACAAATCTGATAAAAGAGTACCTGCATTTTTTCAGAGCATCGATTTTTCTGTTAGCCCAAGCGAGTTGAGACCCATATTCGCAGACCCGCTTGCTAATGGGGAAAGAGCTATTATGTTCGCCAAGTTCAGAAAAGTAAAAGACCGTAGCTATAGCCTGATGGAAGCGCCGGTACCTGTGTTCCGTTATGCGGATATAGTGTTGTTGAAAGCAGAGGCTGATGCAAGATTGGGTAACATAGCCGAGGCGCTTACCAATTTGAATGCGGTTCGTGCCCGCGCGGGTATTCCGTTGTTCACAAGAGATGACCAGGCTACTGTAATTGAAGAAGTGCTGGAAGAAAGACGCAGGGAGCTGATCGGCGAGTTTCACCGGGTGTACGATTTGGTTCGCCTGGGGCGATTGCACGAGTTTAACAGCAATATTACAGCCCAGGGCGAAAAGGATGGCGCCGGGTTTTTTCCGGTGAGCGATGAAGCTTTTGCCAACAACCCTAATATGGAACAAACATATTACTGGCAGTTTAATCAGTAGGGGGAATAGTGAGAAGTGAGGAGAGAGAAGTGAGGAGTGAGGGAGGAGAATAGTGAGAAGTGAGAGGTGAGACGTGAAAAGATAAAATTTACAAGCTGACTTGCTGAAGGCTGATAGCTCAAAGCTGACAGCTCATAGCTAAACAATAAACAAGATATACGAATGAAATTAATAATTGCAATAGCGCTGGTAACGGTAGTGTTTACTTCGGGCTGCAGCAAAGATTATTTTGCTGACGGAGGTGCACTCGACCTTGATAAAACAGCAACGCTTGGTTTATCAACCATGGATTATCTGAAAAGCCGTCCTGATGTGTTTGATACCTTAACCACATTAATCAGTATGACCGGTCTTGAATCTGCTGTTAATGCCAGCGGCTCTACTTTCCTTGCTCCAAAGGATTATTCCATATTTAATTATTTTAAGTTGATATATCCCGACCCCGAAAAGCGACCTAAGTCGTTCAGTGAAATTACAGAAGAGGAAATGGAAAGCATTAAGACAAAATTGAAGAATTATATTATTCCCGGCAAACAGATTGTACGTAGCGAACTGGCTACCACTTATAGTTATGATACCACTTATGCGGGAGTGCAAGCGCGTTTTAATATCGTTCAGGATGATTATCTCGGGAATGTGAATATGGGTGCTAAGTATATCATCTTTTCGCTCAACAGGGGGGTGCCTGGCAGTTTTGACCTGTACATATCCGTACTGGTAGAGACTGCAGATTTACATTCAACTAACGGCATAGTACATGTGCTCGCTGCTGATTCACACATTTTTGGATTTAATTAGGAAAGAGATGACACACAGCAACAAGATATTTCAATTTTTGACCGCAGTGTTTGGGTTTACCATACTGTTGGCAGGTGCCTGCACCAAAATTCCGCAGGAGGGCAGCATCGCTCCTGACATTAACTACAAAAACAGGAAGCAATATGCTATTTCCGGGTTGCAGTTGAACATTGGAGATTTCCAGGCGTCTACCTCCACACTACCCCTAAAGTTTGAAATTATGGAAATAAGGGAGCCAGGTGGTAAAGATGTAGGCGCCCTGAAAGAAGACATTCCTGTGATACGTTATAAAGAAGAAATTACCGGCAATGAAAGCGCGGCAGAGCTGGCGCTGAAATCAGATACGGTAATGGTGCCTGCGGTAGCCATCAATCTTTATACAGGTGTGTTGGAAATACAGGAAGGAAACAAAATTCCCGCAGGAGAATATCATTTTGATATACAGGTGTCCAATCAGTCAGGTGCCAAGCTGCTTACAGATGCGCTTGTGGTGGAGTTTAAAGAGTTTGATGTAATATCCTGGTCATCTGGCATGGCACAGGCGCCGGAAATAGAACGCGTAGGCGATTCGCCAAATGAAATTCGTTTTGTGGCATACCTCAATGGTCAGCCGCTTTCAGGGGAGTATATAGATTTTACGAAAGACCGCGCAGCAGGATTCAAAGGTACTTTTGTGAATGATACTGATGACGGAGAGATATGGAGCGTAAAATTCCCTGTAAAAGAAGCGGATACCTATGCTACCTGGAAGATGGTTACAGATGTTGGTGGCGTAGAACAGGTAAGCTACGAGGCGTACAATTTCAACTTTGTAATTGGTATTCCGGGCAGTTATGTGGTTAGGTTGTATAAGTAGGTGTAAGGTGGAGGGTGTAAGCTTATAGTTGTTATTCAGAAAACATTAGCCGCGTAGCGGCGCATTAAAAAGATATGCGAATGAAACACTTGTTTAAATATGGTTGCCTGGTACTGGCTGTTTTGCTAATAGAAAGTAGTTTGGCTATTGCGCAAACAAAAACCAAAAAAATACTGGTGATTGGTGTAGATGGTATTATTAATACTGCCATTGATTATGCAGCTACACCGGGTATTGGTGCAATAAAGGCTAACGCTTCGTATAGTATGAGTAGTTATGGCGGTGTTCCGGCTTATACCAGTTCCGGCTGGTCAACTATGCTTACCGGCGTTTCGTCCGATAAACATGGTGTTACGATTAATAAATCTTTTTCCGGAAACAATTTCGCACAATATCCTTCGGTGGTTAACCGCATGAAAACCGCACTTGGTTCTTTGGTGGTAGCTTCTGTTGTGCGCACGCCTGAAGTAAATACTTTGCTTAACAGCGCTGCAGACCAGAAGTTTCAATTTGCCACAGATGATGATGTGTATAACAAATCAGTGGAATTACTGAAGCAGGCAGATATGGGTGCGGTGTTCGTACAATTCAGCAGCCCGGCAGATGTAGGTGAAGAAGTGGGCTTTCAATTGCGCCAGGCGAGGTATGTACTGTCTATCCAGAAGATTGATGAATACGTGGCAGGGTTGCACGCTGCTATTGAATCACGCAGTACTTATGCTAACGAAGACTGGAATATTTTCCTTGCTTCTACGCGTGGAGGTACTGAATCAGGCGTGCCGCAAAGCAGCACAACCGAAGAAATTAATGTACCTATTATATTGTCAGGCGCTTCAATGGATAAAAAAGAAATGATAGGCACGTCATTATCTCCCCGCGAAAATTCGGACAATGTACTCACATTTAATAAGGCTGCCTCAGGCGATAAAACCTATGTTCGTATTCCCATCAAAGGTACCCCGTTGCAGGGCATGAATAAATTTACTATTGAATTTTGGGCAAAAGCAAATGCCAATTCCAGCGACCCTTCCATTATAGGGGATAAAAATTGGGATTCGGGCGGTTATCCGGGATTTACCATTTGCAGAAGCGGCTCTACCTGGAAAATAAATATTGCCAACCAGGCAACCCAACGCTACGATATTGGTTCATCTAAAGCATTGGAAGATGGCAACTGGCACCATATTGCTGTTGTATTTGATAAAACAAAACTCTGCACTATATACCAGGACGGAGAGAAAGTAAATGAATCTGCACTAACGTATAAAGATTCAGACAATATGGCTTCTCCCTATGATTATTTGTGCCTTGCCCAGGATGGTACGCAAACATATAGTGGCGGCGCGCCTAATTGGGCTGGTTCTTTAAATGAAGTAAGAATATTTACAGATGTACTCTCTGCCGCTACCATTAAAAATTACATGTATCTCCGCAATATCGAAAACAGCAATCATCCTAATAAAGCTTCTCTTAACCTGTATTTAAAGTTAGATGAAGTGAGAGGAACTGTTATTACTGATTACAGCGGCAAAGGTCATAATGGAGAGTTGGTTGGCTCTGCTACCGAGCGCCACCCCTACTATGGAATGGGTTTAACAGATGTTGCCGTAAATATATTGAGCCACTTTGGAATCCGTGCGGATGCCAGTTGGGGACTCGAAGGAAACTTGCTGAAATCAAATGTGCCTTACCGTTTATTTAAAGTGCCCAGATAAAAAATATGGATATGAGATTGAACAAAAAAATTCTTTTAGTACTGTTTGTTGCTGCTGTTGCAGGGTTTGTTTCCTGCACAAAGGACAAATTAAAACATGAGGTGTTGAGCCCGGAGCAACTGGTATCCGGCAGGATAGCCGGCACATGGGCCAGCCCCAGTAATATGGTTACGCCCGGCAATGTTCCTACACAAATATTTGGCGCCATGCGCCTGGTATTTACTACTGATGCAGAGGGTAAACCCTCAAAATTTCTGGCGCAGGATTGCCCGATTGTATTTGGTAATGCCGGTGCCGGCACATGGACTGTTACCGGCACCCAGGATAGCGCCCTGGTGAATGTGGTGGGCGTTGACCCACTGGATGAATTTAGTGTAAAGGTTACAGGCTCTACGCTTACATTATCTTTTTATATGGGATGGGAAAATACTGATACGCAGGAAACAGGAAAAGGAGATTTTAAGATAACGCTCACCCGTCAATAATCTGAAATAAACATTTAACGAATAAAACAGCAGTATGCGGGTCGTACGGCCACATTCAAAAAAAATCAAAAAATATACGGATGAAAAAAAATAATAAGTTATTTGTTTTGCTGGTATCAACAATGCTGTTGAGTATTGTGCTGGTAGAATCGTGCAAAGAAAAATTCGATCATACCATTGATACAGCTAATCCGGTTATTGTTAGCTTTAACCCGGCTTCGGCGGTAGAAGGCATTGCCGTAACCAGCGACCTGATTTTAACCTTTAGCGAGAATGTGAAAAAGGGAAGTGGTGAAGTAGTGATAATGGGAGAGTCTGATACCCTGCATATAAATGTTGAGTCTGATGCCGTAACAATAGGTAAAGACAACCGGGTAGTAACTATTAATCCGCCGGTTGACCTTGAGGCAGATGAACATTATACTGTAACCCTTGCATCAGGATTGGTTACCGACCTGTTAGGCAATAAGTTTATGGGATTAACTGATGCTTCCTGGACGTTTAAAACCGTTGGTGCCAGTGGATTGGCATTGAGTGCTATGAGCCCTGTGCCTGGTAGTACAGATGCATCGTTGTTTACACTGGGGCTCACTTTTGCTGTTGATGTACAAAAAGGCGCCGGTAATATAAGTGTATATAAAGCGGATGGAAATGTAAAAGTTGCTGAAATACCTGTTAGCGGAAATGCAGTATCAATTGACGGTAAAACGGTAACTGTTTTAATGGGAACGCCGCTTGAGTTTGGTACAGCGTATTATGTGCTTGCAGATGCAGGTAGTATTGTGGATGCTAATGGTAAAGCATTCGAAGGTTTTTTAACACCTGCTTCCTGGGCTTTCACTACTACCAGCGGCAGCGGCAACAGCTTGCTTGTTTACCTGCCAATGGATAATGATCTGTATGATGTGAGCGGCAACAGGTTTGATGCCATGCAGGGCCCTACAGCCACTGCTAAAGTTGGTTTTGTAACAGACCCACAACGGGGTAGAGTAGCATCTTTTGTTGCAGGCTCATATGCCGTATTACCTAAACATGATTTATTAAGACCCGGTCTTACACAAAGTTTCAGTGTTAGTTTTTGGACAAAACTGGCAGGCATTGGCTCAGACCCTTCATTGTTTGGTAATTCCGACTGGGATAGCGGTAGCAATCCCGGGTTCATATTTGCGACAGATGGTGCCGAGACTTACACCGGACCCGGATCATCCGGCAGGGGCTGGTTGATGAAGCTTACCGGCGATGCAGGAGGAGCAAGCAACCGTATTAACTGGAGAGCAAATGAAACAGCCCCTCAGGCACCTGCATTGGCTGATAATAAATGGCATATGGTAACTATTGTAGTTGATCAAGCCGCCAAGCGCTGGCACATGTATCTGGATGGAGTTGTATATGAATATGCAACACCACTCGATCTTAACAACCTGAAAGGACCGTTATGGGACAGCAAGAATGATTATCCATTTACTATATGGGAAGATGGAACAGGACATTATAACGCGAACGATGACACAAGGAAAAACCTTGCCGGGTTTGTAGACGATGTGCGGATTTATACCAAAGCGTTAAGTGTTGATGAAGTAGGGGGTATTTATGTGGCAGATCAGAAATGATGATACATTCGCCGAATTGGCAGCGTGTTTTGTCTATAGTGTAAATAAAAAAGTTTATCGGAAATAATTCGGTAAACTTTTTTGTTGTATTGATGATATCACAGCTTCGGAAGTTGCTATACAATAATTAATTGGTTTTCGCATTAAAGAAACTTAATTCATCAATTTTCGCTTTTAACCATCTCCCCCACAATCTTCGCGCTTTTTAAACATAACGGAATGCCTCCGCCGGGGTGAACTGTTCCCCCGCAAAAATATAGCCCGTTTATTTCTTTGCTGAAATTGGGGTGACGCAAAAAAGCATTGCGTTTTGTATTGGAGCTTATACCATATAACGCCCCGTTTTTTGCTGATGTATTTGCCGCTATTTCAGGCGGCATAATAATTTTTTCTGTTTCAATCAATGGTTCAATATCTTCTTTCAGCATGCCGCGTAGTTTTTTTAAAACCTGCTGTTTTAAAAATGCCGCCATCTTTGTCCAGTCCTGCCCGCTATCTGCCGGAACATTTATCATTACAAACCAGTTTTCTTTTCCGTGCGGAGCATGAGCATCCTCCATCTTTGAAGTGATGTTCACGTAAATAGTAGGATCTTTATAAACAGACTTTAATTGAAAAATTGTTTTAAACTCTGCTTTATAATCTCCGCTGAAAAAAATATTATGCAAATGCATTTGTGGAAACTGTTTTTTTATACCCCATAAAAAAACAATGGCGCTACTACTCTTTTCTTTTTTTTCAATGTGCTGCGCTTTGCGGTTATCAAGCAAAAGGTTTTTGTAAGTAAACCAGGTATCCACATTGCTGATTACTATATGTGAAAATATATTTTTGTTGTTAAGCACAATACCTTTTGCATTGTTGTTTACGCAAATAATACGCTGAACGGGTGCGCTAAAAACAAACTGAACTCCTTTTTTAATGGCAAGCTTATATAGCGCATCAGTTATGCTTATCATTCCACCTTTGGGATAGAATGCGCCTTTATTTAATTCAACATGTGGAATGATACTAAGCATGGAAGGGCACATATACGGGTTGGAACCATTGTAGGTAGCAAAACGGTTAAATACCTGGATAGCTTCTCCTGTTGTGAAAGCTGATTCGTGATACTGATTAAGTGTTGAAAACAATAACCCGGGACGAACAGAAGTAAATGCCTTGATAAATGCTTTCTTTTTCCAGGTGGATTTTTTTTGCAAGGAATTATTAAGAAAAACGGTTCCTATATTTTCGTATAACTGCGCTGATTTTTGCAGGTATTGCAAAATGTTTTGCGCGGGCTCACCAATCTTTTCTGCAGACTCCTGCGCCAGCTTTTCTTTATCTATCCAGGTATTAAATGTTTTGCCGTTTACAAAAAAATATTTGCAACTGGATGCTAACTGGCGATAACTGATATATGCTTCAATATCTTCTCCTGCAAAATCAAATAAGTCTTTTAATTCATCAGGGTCAGTAAAAAGCGAGGGTCCGGTATCAAAACTGTATCCATCTTTTTTGTATATGGAAAGTTTGCCGCCCGGCTCAGCATTCTTTTCATAAACGGTTACTGTATAGCCCTGCACAGATAGTCTTATTGCCACAGCTAATCCTGCAACGCCACTCCCTATAATAATCGCTTTTTTTGAATGCATAAGTGTTGGTAAAATCAGCAATGAAAGTAATTATAACTGCTGATTACTGCAATAAAAAAAGCCACCCACATATCGGGATGGCTCTCTTTATATTTTCAAAACCGAATTAAGCGATTTCTACTTCTGCGCCAGCTTCTTTTAATTTAGCTGCAATGTCCTCAGCTTCAGCTTTTGCAACACCTTCCTTAACTGGTTTTGGTGCGCCATCTACTAAATCTTTAGCTTCTTTTAAGCCAAGACCTGTAAGATCTTTAACCACTTTAACCACGCCAAGTTTGTTAGCGCCGGCTGCTTTCAATACTACGTTGAAAGCAGTTTTTTCTTCAGCAGCAGGAGCGCCACCGCCGGCAGCAGGTCCTGCTACAGCTACCGCAGCAGCTGCAGGCTCAATGCCGTACTCATCTTTCAAAATAGTTGCTAATTCGTTTACTTCTTTTACAGTAAGATTTACTAACTGTTCTGCGAATGCTTTTAAATCTGCCATTGTTTCAAATTTTTACCGCCTTCATTGCCTGTGCTCCGGCGGAGTTATTAAAAAAATTTGGTTGTATGTTATCCCTCAGGCTGGGATAAGTAATTTGAAAATGGATCAATTTGAAAATTTGAAAATGAAACAGCTTGTTTTCAAATTGCCACATTATTATTGTACTCTATCTTGCAATGCGCTTAATGATTCTGCAAGGTTTGTTGCCAGCGTTTAAAACATTTGTATTAACAATGAATCAACTTGAAAATTTGAGAATGGTTTTTGCATTTTCAAATTGCCATATTTTCAAATTGCCACATTATTATTGTGCTCTGTCTTCCAGTGCTTTTATCAATCCTGCTAATTTGTTACCGGCGTTTAATGCGCTGATAACGTTTTTAGCAGGTGATTGTAATAAGCCAATGATTTCACCAATAAGATCGTTTTTGCTCTTAAGGGTAGTAAGTGCTTTGAGCTGGTCATCGCCTGCAAATACATCACCGTCAATAAAGGCTGCTTTTAATTCAGGCTTTTGTCCGTTGGTTTCTTTACGGAATGTGCTCAGTATTAAAGCCGGCTCTTTTGGATTTTCAGAAAATAACAAAGCGGTTACATTGTTCAGCGACTCGTATAAACCAGTATATCTTGTGCTGTCAATTGATTCAAGCGCTTTCTTAATTAAAGTATTTTTTGCCACTTTCATTTCAACATTTTTGTTGAAACATGCGCGGCGCAATTTACCAACCTGCTCTACTGTAAGAGATTCAGTATCGGTAACGTAAAAATTATTGTATTGAGAGAACTTGCCTTTCAGCAATTCAATCACTTCGTTTTTTTCCTGTTTGGTCATACAAAAAGATTTTTATGCTTTAAAGCATTAGTTCATTAATGATTTTGTGTCGATAGCAATACCAGGGCTCATTGTGCTGGCCATGAACGCGCTTTTAAGGTAAGTTCCCTTAGCGGTAGAAGGTTTTGCTTTAATGATAGCGTTGATAAATTCCTGGCTGTTTTCAGCAATTTTTTCAGGTGAAAAACTTACACGACCTACTGAGGCGTGAATGATGCCTGCTTTATCAACCTTAAATGCTATTTTACCACCTTTTACTTCGTTTACTGCGGCCGCTACATCATTAGTTACTGTACCGGTTTTAGGATTTGGCATCAGGTTACGGGGACCCAATATTTTACCCAGCTTACCTATTTTAGGCATTACAGCAGGTGTTGCAACAATTACGTCAATATCAACCCAGCCGCCTTCAATTTTTGTTACAAACTCATCCAAACCTACATAGTCAGCGCCGGCTGCTTTTGCAGCTTCTTCTTTATCAGGTGTGCAAAGCACCAATACTCTTTTTGTTTTACCGGTACCGTGCGGTAATGTTACTGTGCCGCGGATAGCCTGGTCTGCTTTTTTAGGATCAACACCCAAACGCAGGTGGATATCAACAGAACTGTCAAATTTTGCTGTATTCACTTCCTTAACCAGGGAAGAGGCTTCCTTCAGCGAATACGTTTTCTTTTTATCGATTTTAGCTTCTGCAGCTTTTCTTTTTTTAGTGATCGCCATTTTCATTCAATTTTGGAAGTGAAGACTTAGTTTTCCCATGGAGCTTTACCATCAACAGTAAGGCCCATGCTGCGTGCTGTACCTGCAACCATGCGCATTGCGCTTTCAATAGTAAAGCAGTTAAGGTCAAGCATCTTATCTTTAGCGATAGCTTCTACCTGTGTCCAATTTACTTTACCCACTTTGTTGCGGTTAGGTTCTTTAGAACCACTCTGCACTTTTGCGGCTTCCAATAACTGAACTGCTGCGGGGGGAGTTTTGATTACAAACTCGAAAGATTTGTCGGAATAAACGGTGATCAATACGGGAAGTACTTTTCCCATTTTGTCCTGCGTACGAGCATTAAACTGTTTGCAGAATTCCATGATGTTCACACCTTTGGAACCCAATGCAGGACCAACCGGTGGCGCAGGGTTTGCCTGGCCGCCTTTTACCTGTAGCTTTACAAAGCCACTGATTTCTTTTGCCATGTTTTATACGTTTTTGGTGATAGCGTCCCGCCCGGGGCGGGACTCCCAAATTCAAAAAAGAACTTTTTGGGGCGGCAAAGGTACGTTTCAAATTTGAAATGCCAAATTTGAAATTTGAAATATCAAATCATTACTTCCCCAACACCTCCGCCAACTTCTCCAGCAACTCTGCTCCCCTCAAATTCTTCCCTATGATTTTCCCCTTCGGGTCTAATAAAAAATTCTGTGGGATGGATTCAATGCCATATAATCTTGCAGCAGCATTATTCCAGAACTGGAGATCGCTTACATGGGTCCAGGTAAGATTATCATCATGAATGGCTTTTAACCAGGCATCTTTAGCGCCCTGCCTGTCGAGAGATACGCCTAAAACAGTAAAGCCTTTGTCTTTATATTTATTATAGGCGTTTACCACATTGGGGTTTTCCTGGCGGCAGGGGCCGCACCAACTCGCCCAAAAATCAACCAGCAAATATTTGCCCTGCAGCGAAGAAAGCTTTACCGGGTTACCCAAAGTATCGTTTTGAGTAAAGTCGGCAGCTACCTGACCGATAGCGGTTCTTTTCTCAATATTAATACGCTCCTTTAATTGTTTGGCAGAACTAAGGTTTTGAACTCCGGGCGCCAGCAAAGAAAATAAGGGTTCAACCTTGTTTACGTCAATATCGTTACCCGCATACTGCTGCAACACAAAAAACGACACCGGGGATGATGGGTTATTTTTAATAAAAGGAACAAATACCTTCTCCTTTATATGAGATTCAAGCGCCATGGCCCTGGTTTGTATCTCCTGCATTGTAGCGGTATTGCCGGTTTGCCTTGCCTCGCTATAGGTTTGATAATAGGAGCGCATAGTATCGCTATAGGGCTGAATAATATCTTCAAATTTTTTAAAATCATCATGTGCAGAAGAGCCTTTTACGGTAATGGCCGTAAAGCTGCCATTGCTTGCAACACTTATATCACCGGGTTGAATGTATATGCTTGTTGCAGCTTCCTCATTTGAATTTTTGTTAGATAACCCGGCGGTAATACGGGCAAGTGTGGGTTCATCAAGATTACCCCTGAAACTGTATTTGCCATTAATAACTTTTGAACTGTCTGATACTCTTGCATTTCCGGTTATATAATCTATATACACTACATTAATGGTGTCTTTTATTTTATTAAGACTTCCCGAAATGGTAAAAGGGGTTTGAGCAATCAAAAAAAGCGGGCTGAGCGCCAGGAGTATCACTATTCCTTTCTTCATTATTTAAACAAGTTGAGTATGCAAATTACTGAAATTTACTACTACTGTAACGCCGTTGACTGTTGTTTTGTATCTTCGCCTATTACCAACTTACTATGGTTATTATGAACATAGCAAGGAAAAATATAAAAGAACAGTATAAATTAAAAATTCATGGAACTGAATGTCTTGTCCATTATAATTGGAGTTGTGGGTATCGTGGTAGGAATAATAGCGGGTAAATTTGTTTTTGCTGCCAATACAAAAAAGCAAATAGACAATGCAGAAGCTCAAGCCCAAAAAATTATCGGCGATGCACAAACCACAACTGAAACATTAAAAAAGGAAAAACTACTCGAAGCAAAAGAAAAGATAGTACAACTGCAGGCGGAACACGATAAGGTGGTACTGGAAAAGAACAAAAAAATCAATGAATCTGAAACAAGAGCCCGCCAGAAGGAACAGAGTCTTAGCCAGAAATTAGAAAATGCGGAAAAGCAGGTAAAGGAAAATGAGGCAATTAAAGAAAACCTCAACAGGCAGATAGAAGTAGTTAGCCAAAAACGTACGGAATTAGAAAAACACCAGGAAGAGCATATCCGCCGCCTGGAAAAAATTTCTGCTTTAACGGCAGAAGAAGCAAAGGGGCAATTGCTGGAAACCTTAAAGCATGAGGCACAATCGCAGGCATTATCTATTCAGCAGGAAATTATTGAAGATGCGAAAGTAAAAGCCAATAAGGAAGCAAGGAAAATAGTTATTCAGACTATTCAGCGTACTGCTGCAGAGCAAACGATTGAAAATACGGTTACGGTCTTCAATCTTGAAACAGATGAAATTAAGGGTCAGATTATCGGTCGCGAGGGTAGAAATATCCGCGCTATTGAAGCGGCTACCGGCGTTGACCTGATTGTTGATGATACTCCGGAAGCAATTGTACTTTCTTCTTTCGACCCACTGAGAAGAGAAGTTGCCCGCCTGGCATTGCAGCGCCTGGTAACGGATGGACGTATTCACCCTGCCCGTATTGAGGAAGTGGTTGAAAAAACCCGCAAGCAATTAGAAGAGCAGGTGCTTGAAATAGGGGAGAGGACAGTTATTGAACTGGGTATCCACGGTTTACATAAAGAGCTGGTAAGAATGGTGGGACGTATGCGTTTCCGTTCGTCTTACGGGCAAAACTTATTAATGCACAGCCGTGAAACGGCTAATCTTTGCGCTACAATGGCGGCAGAGTTAGGACTTAACCCTAAACTGGCTAAAAGAGCAGGGCTTTTGCACGACATAGGTAAAGTGCCTGATGAAGAAAGTGAATTGAGCCATGCTTTATTCGGCGCCAGGCTGGCTGAAAAATATGGTGAAAACCCGGCTGTGGTAAACGCTATCGGCGCTCACCACGATGAAATGGAAATGCAGTATGTAATTTCTCCTATTGTGCAGGCTTGCGATGCTATAAGCGGCGCCAGACCGGGAGCCCGCAGGGAAATCATGCAGCAATACCTTCAGCGCATAAAAGAGCTTGAAAATATTGCCCTGGCTTATCCTGGCGTAGAAAAAGCTTATGCTATACAGGCAGGTCGTGAGTTGAGGGTAATAGCCGAAGCAGATAAAATGTCTGATAACGACAGCGAAAAACTCAGCTTTGAAATAGCCCAGAAAATACAGACTGAAATGACCTATCCCGGACAGATAAAAGTAACGGTGATAAGAGAGAAGAGAGCAGTGAATGTGGCAAGGTAAATATGTTACAGGTTTCAGGTTCTAAGTTACAAGTTGGGGAGAGATGCAACCTTATGACCTGAGACTTGAAACCTGTAACCTGCAACTTCGATAGAATTTCTTTTGATTTTTCAATATCGTTCCTTACCTTTGCGTCCCTTAAAATTTGTAGTCATGAGCTCAGCAGTACAATACGTACACGAACAATTAACCCAGCAAAAAACATTCCCTGGCTTTAAAGCGGGCGATAATGTTACTGTTAATTATAAAGTTGTTGAAGGAAACAAAACCCGTATACAGGGATTTAAAGGGGATGTAATTAAACGCCAGGGTACCGGTAGCACTGCTACATTTACTGTGCGTAAAATATCTGATGGCGTTGGTGTTGAAAGAACTTTCCCTATAGCTTCTCCCAATATTGATTCTATTACTTTACATAAAGTAGGTAAGGTTCGTCGTGCTAAATTGTACTTCCTGCGTAGCCGCAGCGGTAAAAGCGCAAGAATTAAAGAAAAAAGAATGGGTATATAATTATTACACAAAAAGAATATATGCAAACGGAAACCGCACACCTGGTTTCCGTTTGTTGTTAAATATGGGTTAACCATCAAACGAATTACTTATCTTAGCTCTCTGATTAATTAAAATTGTACCTTTGTTTGCTCAACTTTAAATTTTATTACGATGCTATCTTACAATTCTTTATTAATATCAATGCCAGGCGGAACTGAGTGGATATTGATTATTCTTGCAGTGTTGATTCTTTTCGGTGGACGTAAAATTCCTGAGTTTATGCGTGGACTGGGTCGCGGTATTCGTGAGTTTAACGATGCTAAAAGCAACGTTAAAAAAGAGATAGAAGATGGTATGAATGAAAAAGATACAACTACTACAAAGCAACAGGGCGCTTAGTTGTTGACATATATTTTCTACCGGTAATGTAAAGGTGTTTTAAATGTCTTTATGTTATCGGTTTTTATTTTGTTTAAAGATGAATAACTATCTCCACTGCATCAATGCAGCATTCAATGCCTGCTCAACTCTCCAGCGTGGCTTATGAAAATAACTCATTCCATGCCCGGGTAGCATAACATCGGTTTCTACTTTTGCAAACTTGCGTAATGATTCGGTATATATCTTTTTATCAAAATCAATAGAGCCGCTCCAGCCAAAATCACCGCTTAACAATGTGCCGATTACATCACCGCTTATTACTATTTTCTTTCCTTCATGCGTAAATAAAAATGCCGTACAACCCATGCTATGCCCGGGTAAGTGCATCACTTCTATTTCAACACCGGCCAGATTTATTTTTTCACCGTCTTTTACTATTCTGTCAACAGTAACTGGTGTAAAAGTTTTATGATACAGGTAACCGCAACAACGTTCATCGCCGTTGGCTATAGCATCTGCTGTTTCGCTAATAGCAATAAGTGCAACGCCTTTCTTTTTCAATAAATATGCTCCGCCTGCATGGTCATAATGCGGATGCGTGAACAGGCAATATTTAATATCGTTGGTAGACAAATCCCAGTATTGCATGTTGCAAAAAATCTGGTCGAGGGTATCACCGCATCCGCAATCAAACATTATCAGGCCTTCATTTGTTTTGAGAATATATGCATTGCCATCATTCCACAAAGCATCCTGTTTATCGAATGTTATGCCATTGAGGTCGCCGCTTACCTGGTATATGTTTTTTAAAAGCTGCATTGTTTGTAATTATAAATGTGGAATTTTTTCCCGCACTGGTCACCATTTACAGCAGAGATAAATTGGCACATAATTGTACTCTTTAATAATAAAAAGAATCATGAAAGATAAGACATCAGCAGGCAAAACTGCCAGAGCAAAAGGTAAAACAAAACCCATTACTACAAAAGAAGAAGTGCAGGCAAATCCTGACAATCGCATTGACCAGGATTTTCCCGGCTTTCCGCATGCGCCGGCAAAAGAGAATATCATCAATCCTAAAACAGAAGAACAAAAGAAAACGGCAGCAGTAAAGCCAAAAAACAAATAAGCGGAATACTTTGAAGAGTATCATTATAAAATACTTCAGGTATGCAGTGATAAGGGTGTAGCTGTTCAGCAGGCTAAAAAAACAGCGTTTTACCAGCACACTGGTTTTGAAGGCGCGGTATCTCACATACAGAAAATTTTGCAGGATAATTTTTTGTTTTTACAAGCTATGTAAAACATTAATTGTTTTGCAAAGAAAATATTATAACATTGAAACTCCTCTTCTGTAGATTGATGAAAATAAAACCGGGCTGTTTTTTGCAAAACAGCCCGGTTCAGAGAATAGGAAATTTTTTAAATGCGTGGTTCTATTTCAACAGCCACATTTGGCCATTAATATCATCATTGCCACTATATTGAGATTTCAATGCGGCCTCGTAATTGGTTGTATTAGCCGTTTTTTCTGAATTGAAATATTGAAACCGCAATGGTATACGACCGCTGTTACCGGTACCATCGCCTGTAGTAAAAGTAGGAACACCGGTTCTTCTATATGTAAAATACGCTTCAAGTCCGGAATGGCGGAACATAGATAAATACTTTTGTTGCAGAATCTGAGTAAGCCCGGTTGCATTATTGCCTGCATACTTTACGGTTGCCTGGTTATAATAAGTATTCCAATCTGTTGGAATAGCATAACTATCATACACGGCGTTGGTTCCTGGTCCTCCTGATTTTAGAAAGAATGCAGTGTATGAACCAGATTCAGGAATATTATAAGAAGCACGTGACGCTTTAATGCCTGCCATATAATAATCTTCTGCATTTCCAAGCGCTCCGGATGATATCCATCCCCTGTTAATGGCTTCCGCAATAGTAAAACAAAGTTCAGGATAACCAATTTGCACACTTGGCTCCCCTGTATAGGTTTCGTAATAACGACGACGGTTGATGAATGAATATTGCCCGGTATTAGCTTTATTATACATAGCACCTAAATCTTCACCGGGATCAGCGCCCACAAAAGCATCAAAGCTTGTTGGACTAATACCTCCGTTTACTTTTGCCTTTGCCGGCTCAGCGGTTGCAAATACTCTCGGATCTTTTAAATGAGTTAGTAATCCAACATAAGTTGCCGATGTATTTTTTCTTGTGGCATCAAAACCAAAACTACTTGGATTAGTTGGGTAATCATTAGTTGGGTGCAAAAATGTATACTCAAGGTTATCAGCATTACTTCCCATTACCGGGTATTTGGTAGCATTATTCACAATATCGGTAAACTGTTGCTTAATATTTAAATCGGCGTCGCTTTCTTTTAAACTCAAATGCATCAGTAATCTGAGTTTGAAAGTGTTTACAACTTTTTGCCAGGCCGACAAATCATTACCTAAATAAATATCGCCAGCCAAAGTAGTATTTACATTTGTAATCAGCGTTCCTAATTCATTATTGGCACTATCCAGCCACAAAAGAGATTTTTTGAAAACATCTTTTTGAGCATCATAAACAGGAGTTAAATGTTCTGCCCCCTGCAATGCTTCTGCCATAGGAATATCCCCCATAGCAAGGCTCATTTTTGAAAAAAAGTATGCCCTGAAAAATTTGCCAAGTGCTGCATAAGGATTTAATGCAGCATCGGCTCCTGCCTTCACAGCTTCTTCTTCCATTTTCAAAACATTGTTTAAGGTAGAATAATAATTGGTACCTGCATCAAAGTCATAACGGTTATTTCCGTAGTAATCATAGTTCTCACAATAATACTGGCACCACTTTTCATTTGAGCTATTCGGACCATCATATAAACTATTCAGAATTCCATTAAACAAAAGTGACGGAGGAACATCGGTGGGTTTGTTCGGATTGTCCCTAAGCTCATCAAACGATTTTTTACAACTACTGGCTAACGTGGTTAAGCATACCGAAACGATTGCCAGATATAATATTTTTTTCATTTCAATTAAGTTTTATGTATTTAGAATACAATATTCAGATTGAATCCATACCTGCGGTTAGTGGGAGATTGCAATGCAGTACCTTCTGTAATATAATTGTACTGATCAAGGTCAACATCCCTAAACCTTTTGTCTTTATAAAAATAAATGAGGTTACGACCTACAAGAGAAATACTGGCTTTGGAGATAAAACTTTTTGCAAGCCACTTACCAGGCAATTGATAACTGATAGTTACTTCTCTTAGCTTTGCATATGTTTTACTCATCAGGTTTGCTTCATTAACACCGTAAAAAGAACTAACCCAGGGCTGAACCTGTAAAGGCGTAGTATTAGCAGTAAACTGAAGATCTTTATAATTCAGAATAGCTCCTGTTTTAGAATCGTAATTGATGGGTGTATTATTTGAAATAACAACACCATCACCTACATAAATACCCTCGTAATCATTTTCACCTGCATGATCTGCATCATTCTTTCTTGCTTCACCCAATTTACCTTCAACAGTTTCCTGGTTTCTGCCACCACGCATTGTTTTATTGTGCATGTAATCTGTAGTAACACCGCCCACTCTTCCATCAAACTGAAACCCTATGGAAAGGCTCTTCCAGCTTACCCTGTTATAAATACTCCAGGAATAATCGGCATTCTTGTATCCAAGAAATTGTGGTACCTGGTTCCGCAACGGGTACCCGCCTTCATCATATACTACTTTTCCGTCTGTTGTTTTTACAAAAGCGCTGGTATAAAATCCATCTAACCTGTCTCCTTTTTTATAAAAAGTATTATAGGTGGTTTGACCAGGCGGTAGCTCAACATATCTATCCTGAAATGTAGACCATGTTAAAAGCACATCCCATGAAAAACCATTTTTCGTTCTTACAGGTGAGCCGGATAATGCAAATTCGTAACCTGTTTTTCTTGTCTTCAAAGCATTCAATACATAATTGTTATATCCTGTAGCTGAAGAAATTGGGTTAGTTAGAATTTGCGGACCATCTATATATTGAAAATAAGTTGCGCCTAATCCCAACCTGTTATTCAAAAATTTGATATCAAACCCACCTTCATAGTTTACACGGTTAAAGGGTTTAAGATTCGGATCGAACACACTGGTTGATGTATACGCTGCCGTTTGATTATTATAAGGTTTTGATGTAGAAAGAACAGATAGCAGGCTATAGTTTGGTCCTCCATACGGTGAATAATAATTCTGCCCATAACCTAATGGGTCAAAATCAGCTATCCCTATTTCAGCGCTTGTAGCATCACCACGTACGGCTGCATAAGAGGCTCTTAGCTTAAGGAAAGAGATAACGCTTGGCAACTTAACGTAATCAGAAATTACAGAAGCCATTGAAATACTTGGATAAAAGTAACTTAATCCACGTGGTGCGGCAGTTGATTTGTCTGTTCTTCCTGTTGTTGAAAGTGTCAGGAATTTCCCCAGAGACAAATCAACTGAGTAATATGCGCTTAATACGCGCATATCAGAATAAAAGCTGTTTGCCTGGATGGGATTAAGAGAGTTTGCAAAACTATATACTGCAGGAATACTCAAATAATCAGTTGTAGTAAAGCTTGAATTATATGTGAAATTTCTTGCGCTTGCGCCAATAAAACCGCTGATGCCCAGAAAGTCTTTTACGAGGTAGTTATAGTTCAATTGCACATCTGTATTATTTTCAAACAAGCTTCTTCTGTCTTCCCTGTAATCTCCTTTATTTTCTTCCCTGCCATATGGATGCGCTGAATAAGGCATTTTTTCTGTGCGCAGAAGATCATACCCGGTAATTTGGGTACGGGCATTTAAATTCAGATTTTTATTGAACTCATAGTTTCCTGATACATAGCCATACAAATCAGTTTTGTAATGACCGCGCAACCAATAGTTCACCACCAGCCAGGGGTTATGGTAACGCTGGTACTCTGCAAATAAAGATTGCACATTGGTTTTGCCAGGCTGCCAAACCGCTTTTATTGCAGGATCGTCTACATCCCAGTCGGCACCGGTCCATATAGCAATATTGTATATTAAACTATTGGGGCCATAATCCACATCAGGAATATTAGGAGTGTATTGCCTGTTGTAATTAAAATTGGCCTCAATTTTCAGCTTTTTAGTTGGGTTATATGAGCCATAAATATTGAAGTTTGTAATATTCAAACTTGTGTTAGGTACCATACCCTGCTGGTAAGAATGGGAAAGCGAAAAGCGCATATTGTAATTTTCTCCCGATGCGCTTAATGCAATATTATTAGTGGTTTGAAAACCTGTTCTCAAAAATCTTTTAAGATTGTTTTTACCGCGACCAACCCATGGCGTTGGCTCAATATTCCCGGTATAAGTATAATCTCCAAATTTGGTTTCATACGTAGTGTTAGGGTCATATTTACCATCGTATTGAGGAATTAACTGGCCTTCAAATTTTGGTCCCCATACATCATAGTCTCCATCGTTAATGCCACCACCTTTACCATTTCCAAATGCGTAAATGCCATTTTCGCCCGGGCCGTATTGGTCCTGTATTCTGGGGAAAGCAAGAAAGCCTTTATCCATTACATTGCTTGAGTTGAATTCAACAGTAAATCCTCTCCCTTTTGCCTTATTGCCTTTTTTGGTGGTAATAAGTATGGCTCCAAATTGTGCACGACTTCCGTATAATGCTGCCGCTGTTGGTCCTTTTAATACGGTATACGATTCAATGTCGTCAGGACTTATATTCCATGTATCAGAGCTTACAGGAATACCATCTACCACGTATAAAGTAATTTCATTACCACGAAGAAATACCGTAGGCTTTCTAAGCATTTCTGCTGATGGACCAACAGACAAACCTGCTACTTTTCCTGTTAAACCGGTTATGGGGTTCTGGTCTCTTGCTTTAACCAGTTCTTCCCCTTTTACTTCTTCGATGGAGTAGCCAAGTTTTTTCATTTCTTTCTTAACGCCAAGCGCCGTAACAACCACCTCACTAAGGCTTTTGTTATCCTCGGCAAGCTCAACGGAAATTGCTGATCCATCTACTCTTACCTGTTGCGCTGTATAGCCAACACCTGTAATAACCAACACATCTCCATTTTTTGCCTCAATCGAAAACAACCCGTCAGCGTCTGTTGTTGTTCCTTTTGATGTTGATTTAACTGTAACCGAGATGCCGGCCAGTGGAGATTGATCTTTTGCGGAGATAATTTTACCCGATACCTTTTGTTGCGCCAATGCATAAAAAGGAATCGAAAAAAGCAAAAACAGCGCGGGTAAAATGCGCTGTAGATAGCACTTTTGACTCATGAGTGTAGTTTTAGCGGTTATTAATATTTAGAAGGGAGCAAAGGTTACTGTGTTGTGTAAAGCAATGGTTAATCTAAAATGAACAAAAGGTTAAGTGTATATTAATACTAAATTTTTTCCCTTCACCATTTTCAAACGATAATACCCGAAAGCCGGCTTAACCCTTGTTGTTACTCAATATTATGTAGAATAGACAGTTAAAACAATTAGCTTTATGTTAACGAATTGTTAATATAAAATAGTTTAATATTTATAAACTATGCAGACGCTTTTTTTGTCGCTTTTTTTTCATGATTTCCTGCTATTGGTTTAATATTATAATAACAGAGAAGGATATTTGATAAACATAATCACCTGAAAAAAAAGAGTGGTTTACATAGTTGTTATTTCTGATGTGCATCCTGGCACTCATAATCCTAAACGAGCGAAAATTTGGATACCCCCATATTCTTTAATCTCCATTAATTTTTTATAATATTGTTATAAAATAACCTGTATGAAATTTTCGCCCTTAAACCTTATCTGCTCAGTTTCGGTACTATCATTACTGTTTGTAACGTCGGTAAATGCTGGTACCCGTTTTAATTTTGCTTTACATAAAGCATACACCTGCGACACAATTCCTCCCAAAGACAGCACTGGATTTAAAAGAGTAGAAAAAGAAGCCTATTTTATAGGTGGCGACAAAGCCTGGATTCAATTTCTCAGCGAGAATATTAATTCAAAAGTTCCCGTAAAGAAGAAGGCCCCGGCAGGGCGATATACTGTACTTATTCAGTTTATAGTAAGAGCAGATGGAACCGTAGGTGATGTTGAAGCGCTCACCAATGTAGGATATGGTATGGAAGAAGAAGCTATCCGGGTAATAAAGAAATCACCGTTATGGGTACCCGCAGTTCAGGATGGGAAAAAAGTAAATGCTTACAGAAAGCAACCGCTGACTTTTTCAATAGAAGGAAAAGAAAAAAAATCAAAGGACAAGTAGTATTAAATCAATCAAATTATATTCGCTTATTGTCAAATATAAAACGGGAAACTCTTCTCACATTTGACGTAGATGCATTATTCAAACAAATCCAGTTGAGCGGGTATGCACTGAAAACTTTTGCGGTGATGTTCGCATAAGCCATATTCGATTATCGCTTTGCGGTGAGCCGCGGTTCCATATCCTTTATTATTACTCCAGCCATAATAGGGAAACTGCTCATGCAATTGGGTCATATATTCATCGCGGTATGTTTTTGCCAGTACACTTGCCGCCGCTATTGATGCATAAATACCATCACCTTTTATTATACAATGATGCGGCATGGCATTATACCTGTTAAACCTGTTGCCGTCTATCAGCAATAATTCAGGAATAACAGGTAATTGCGCTATGGCAATATGCATTGCTTTGAAGGATGCATTTAATATATTGATGGTATCAATTTCTTCCACTTCCACTTTTGCTACACTGTAGGCGATAGCTTCTGCTTCTATACATTGCCGCATTTCATTTCTTTGTTCGGCAGATAGTTGTTTTGAATCATTCAGCACATCATTGCAAAAACTTCTCGGCAACACCACCGCCGCCGCAAATACAGGGCCGGCAAAACAACCACGCCCTGCCTCATCGCAACCGGCTTCTATCAAAATATCCTGGTAAAAAGCTTTCAACATAAATCGTTACAATGATAAGAATAAACTTTCTACAATACTTTTGCAGTTATGAACAATTCTCTTACACAAAAATCGGATAAGGCGGTTGGCATCTGGCTATTAACAGGCGTGGGCATGATTATGATACAGGTTTTGCTGGGCGGTATTACACGCCTTACAGAATCGGGTCTTTCCATTACAGAATGGAAACCCATTACAGGTATGTTGCCTCCCATTGGCAATGCCGCATGGCTGGCAGAATTTGAAAAATATAAACACACCGACCAGTTTAAATATATACATGCTGATTTTACCCTATCTGATTTTAAGTTCATTTTTTTCTGGGAGTGGTTTCATCGCTTTTGGGCAAGATTAATGGGTATTGTATTTGCGGTGGGTTTTATATATTTTATATGGAAGAAAAAGTTCAGAAAGGAAATGATCATTCCTTTAATAATTCTTTTCTTACTTGGTGCAATACAAGGCGCCATCGGCTGGATAATGGTAAAAAGCGGACTGGTGCCCGAAATGTATTTTGTTGGTCATGTTGAGCTGACTACACATTTTGTAGCTGCGCTTGGATTGCTGGTATATGCATTATGGTTTGCCTTAACATTATTGGTTCCTGCACAATACATCAGCCGTAACATAATTTTAAAGAGAATGTTGACATGTATTATTATTGTTTTATTTGTGCAATTGATATATGGCGGTTTTATGGCCGGACTGAAAGCAGCCACCGTTGCCCCTACCTGGCCTGCTATGAATGGAGAGTGGCTTCCAGGTTCTTTGCATATGATAAAAGGTAAAGCCAATTATTTCAACAATCCTTTTATGGTGCAGTTTATACACAGGGGTATTGCATATTTGTTAACCATTTTAGTATTAGTATGGTTCATTATGGCAAACCGTCATACGGTTTCTGCACTATTTAACCGTACAAAAATATTGCCGTTGCTGCTCGTTTTATTGCAGGTTTTGCTTGGTATACTTACGGTTATATATTCACCCAATGCAACCACTTTTGTGTGGTTTGGGGTATTGCACCAGTTTGTTGCCATGCTGTTGTTAATGTCGCTGGTTTGGGTGTTGTACCTGGTGAAATGAAGCTATCAGCCATCAGCAGCTCTCATAGCTGACAGCCCACCGCCGACAGCTCCACTCATACCATCTCTCACTCTTTTTCGTTAGATATCAAAATCTTATATTGCAGGTAATGCCTTCTTCTAACGAAATAAAAGCTTTTCTTAAAGGATTTTACTATTCATTTCCTGTACAGCTATTTATTCTGCACCTAAGGCGTTACCAGGTGTTTCTTATTTTCTGGTTTATTCTCTTCAGCACGGTCAATGGCGATTTTATGAGCACATTTGGTGCCGACGCGCTGTTTCTTTCTCCTGAATATTTGGGTGAAATAAGTTGGTTCGGCATGGCTATAGTAGGTGCTGCTACAGGTATTTTTTGTATGAGCTGGAATATTACCACATTTATCCTGCACAGCAACCAGTTCAAATTCCTGGCCACTACATCAAAACCATTTTTAAAATATTGTATCAACAATGCTGTCATCCCGCTAACATTTATCATTTTCTATATCGTTAAAAATATCCTGTTTGATATACATAGTGAATTACTATCGGCAGGCAGGATTATATTACTTATTTCAGGTTTTTTAACGGGTATAGTCATCACGGTCATTATAGCATTTCTGTATTTTTTTCGTACGGAAAAATCAATGATGCGTACTATGGAGCCGGTGTTCAGAGACCCTAAAGCATTTGCCAAACAATTCGGTATCGGCGGAAAACATTTTCACGAAAAAGGCATACTACATGTAGACTGGTTTTTCAATACAAACTTTAAGTTGAAAATGCCCCGCAATGTTTCTCATTATTCACAGGAGTTTATTGATACGGTTTTTAAACGCCACCACTTTACCGCGGTAATATCCATCATATTTGCTTTTTTGTTTTTGGCATTAATAGGCATGCTGATGGATAAGCCACTGTTTATTATTCCTGCGGCAGCAGCCATTTTGCTTTTCTTTGCCATACTTATTGCAGCTTCAGGGGCGTTGGCTTATTGGTTAAAAAGCTGGTGGTTCCCGGTGGTGCTGGTTATTATTTTAGTATTGAATATTTTGTTTGAAAAAGAAATTATTGATCCCCGTAATAAAGCATATGGTATAAACTATACCAATCGCAATGAACGCCCTGTGTATAACCGCGACAGCATTATGCAGCTTTGCAGCTTAGAACAAATGAAAGCAGACAAGCAGCAGATGATTGGTATACTGGAAAAATGGAAACAAAAGCAAACAGAAGAAAAACCCCTGTTATATATCATTAATGTGAGTGGCGGTGGCACAAGGTCTGCAACATTTACATTGAATATTATGCAGCAGCTTGACGCTGTGATGAACGGGAATTTGATGAACAAAACATTTATCATCAATGGCGCATCGGGCGGCATGCTGGGCGCTGCTTACTACAGGGAACTTTTTCGCTTAAAGCAACAGGGCAAATCCATTAACCTCCAGGATAAACAATACACCGAAAATATTTCAAAAGATTTGCTGAATGCTTTATTTTCTTCTTTTGTAACCCGCGACCTTTTTGCGCCGGCACAGCAATTTGAAACAGAAAAATTCAAATACGCAAAAGACAGGGGCTATGCTTTTGAAGAACAGTTCAGTCGCAATACAGACAGGATTCTGGATTACCCTTTGAAAAATATTATCAGTGATGAAACTGAAGCGAAAGTTCCTTTAATGTTTTTTAATTCTACCATTACACGCGATGGCAGAAAAATGATGGTGAGTACACAGCCTATTAGTTTTATGATGCGCAATTGGCCTGACTCCGCATCAGGTATCAGCACAGAGGCAGATGCAATTGATTTTGCCGCCATGTTTAAACAACAGGACCCCTATGACCTGCGTTTACTTTCTATACTGCGCATCAACGCAACATTTCCTTATGTGCTGCCTAATGTATGGTTGCCATCTACCCCTATTATTGATGTGATGGATGCGGGTATGCGTGATAATTTTGGACAGGAATCTTCACTGCGGTTATTAAATGTGCTTAAAGAATGGATTAAAAATAATACAGGCGGCGTTGTATTTATACAAATACGCGACCGCAAAAGCGGCGAATGGGAAGATGGCTACGAAGATGCAAGCATAGGAGGTATGTTTACCAAACCAATTATGACACTTCAAAACAACTGGATGAAAATGCAGGATTATTACCAGGATGAAATGGCGGAATACGGAAAAAACAGTTTTCCTTTTCCTTTCAACAAAGTAACCTTTGCATATACGCCTCTTCCAAAACAAAAAGGTGCGGCATTAAATTTTCACTTAACGCAAACAGAAAAACAGGACATCAGGCGTTCATTGCAATCTGCGGAAAATGCCGCTTCATTTAAAAAAATTACTTTGCTTGAGCAGCGGCTTTTGAAGGGCGTATCAGGCGAAATGCGTTAGGAATAATACTGATATTAAATGAAGATGCGGTATCTTTTGGGTCTCCATCTACATGCAAAGGCGCCGCATCATGATTATCAATAACCAGCTTTGCCGTTTGATAGTATATCACTTTGTTCTTTGTATATAACCGCTCTTTTACTTTTCCATTGGTAATTTGATGAAGTAGGGAAAACAACATCTGCAGTTTACTCATTTTTTGAACAGCTACTATATCAAGTAATCCATCCGTTAAACTTGCCTGCGGGGCAATGGTAAACTGGTTTCCGAATTGATTACTGTTGGCTA
Source organism: Chitinophagaceae bacterium (assembly GCA_020847395.1). Lineage (GTDB taxonomy): Bacteria > Bacteroidota > Bacteroidia > Chitinophagales > Chitinophagaceae > Agriterribacter. The sequence goes on along the minus strand of JADLCD010000138.1, from coordinate 81,891 downwards.
TACTTATAAAAAAAGCTTCCGTATTTACCTTCCTGCCATCTGCATTAATTGTAAACGTATATGGCTTTGCTTTTAAAAAGTTGCTATACGTTTGTTTTGCATATGTAATAAAACCCCGCTTTTTTTGCTTTGCAAAATCATGAGCTACCTGGGCGTCGAAACCAAGCCCGCTAAGCATGCAGGAAAAATGCTGGTTGATGATAAACGCGTCAGTCAATACAGGTTCCCCTGAAAATATATTATCAAACGCTTTATTTGCTTTTTTTGAGATGCCCGCACTCAATGCAAGCCCATTACCCGAACCGCATGGAATCAATCCAAAATTTACACCGGTATCTCTCAGGTCGTTTACCACACTGCTTATAGTGCCATCGCCGCCTGCAACTATCACATCTGTAAATCCTTCATGCAAAATTTTTTCTCTTACATCATCATACTTCCCTTCTGCATTGGTTGAAAGCAACAGAAATGCTGTTTGCATGGCAGGCATTCTTGCTTCTATAAGTCTTTTTATACCAGACCTGTTACCTCTGCCTGCTATAGGGTTTAAGAGAAATATTATCTTTCGTTTCATGCAAATATTATAAGCTACAAATGGTAAAATTATTTTAAATAATGCATTATAAGGTAATGTGCAACACTTTTATATTTATTGATGTCAGTTTGTTTTATTTACTTAAATATTATTTCAATATGCAACAATTTATCCGCGTAATATTTGCAGTGCTGGTATTTGCTGCGCTGGCATATAGCTGTTCTAAAGAAGAAAAAAAAGCAGTTACCTGTGAGGATAAAATGATTGAAAAACTTGGCGCTCAGGTTAGCTGCTCTGTGAAAAGAGGACCGGAGCAGACGGACCTTGTATTAGCTAAGGGCGGCTATAAAGGGAGCACAATTTATTTCATGTTTACTTTGTGCCCATTTTGCAATACTGTTCCGCCGCAGGAAGGTTATGTGTGTGGCAAAGATGATAATATTGAAAAGATTGCTATAGATGACTTTAATAGTAATGTAACCGGCATTACTATAATAAAAGACTGTGGTAATTAGCATAAATAAAGCTGACATCTCTGCCAGCTTTATATTAAAATATTTTCAGGTAAAATTTTATGCTCTCTGCGAAACCTTCTTCCGGCTTTTTAAAGCCTGTGTAATAGAAGCAGATAAATTTTGCAGCGTTGGTTTTCCTTCAAAGCGTTCGCCATTTATAAAAATAGCAGGACCGGTAACGCCTGCATCGGCGCCTTCCATCTGGTCTTCTCTAACATACCAGCCGTATTTAGAGTTCATTAAATCTTCCAGAAAGTGTTTGCTGCTTACACCTGCATCGCGGGCATAGCCTTTAAGACTAATGGTTCCCAAACTGCGCTGGTGCTGAAGCAATAATTCGTGCATTTCCCAAAATTTGCCTTCCTGGGCTGCCCCAATGGCAGCTTCTGCAGCTTTAAAAGAGCGCTGGTGTATTTTGGTTAATGGGAAATGGCGGAAATTGTATTTTACTTTCCCCTTATATGTTTCAAGTATCTGCCTTACCACTTCATATGTTTTCGCGGTTTCAGAACTCTCATAATCACCATATTCCACAATCAAAACCTTTGCATCAGGATCGCCTACAATTACTTCTTTTGGAGCGATAATCCTTTCTTCAACTTTAAACTTCATGTCCTTTCATTTTATTGCTGTTCATAATGTCAAAACAAGTGCCATATACGTTATAATATGCTTAACGCGTTACAAATAACCTGCTTTGTAATTTACCGGCAAACATACGTTTGATTTCCAGTAGATTATTACAATATACAGTAAAATGACATATTGTCCTTATACTGCAACAATGATTTAACAAAAAACAGGTAGGTTTGGGTATAAAAAGCGTAATAATACGATGTCTAAAGCCACTAAATCGGAAATAAAGTTCCTGGACGGTCCGCAGTCAAGATGGGAAGAATTTACGTTTACATTAAAAGTAGTGAGAGAATTTATTAAAGGATTCAGGGCTTTGCATTTTGCCGGGCCATGTGTAACCATTTTTGGGTCGGCAAGGTTTAAAGAAGACCATCAATATTACAAACTCACGGAAAAATTAGCCGGCGAAGTTGCCAAATTAGGATTTACTATAATGACCGGTGGCGGGCCAGGAATTATGGAAGCCGCAAACCGCGGGGCAAAAGAAGTAGGCGGCAAGTCAGTAGGTTGCAATATTATTTTACCTTTTGAGCAAACGCCCAATCCCTATCTTGATAAATGGGTTGATATTAAATACTTTTTTGTGCGCAAAACCCTGCTAATGAAATACTCCTATGCGTTTATAGTAATGCCCGGAGGGTTTGGCACGATGGATGAATTTTTTGAAGCGCTTACACTTGTTCAAACAAAAGTGGTTCAGTCATTTCCTATTATTGTTTTCTGCAAAGACTTTCATAAAAAACTGACGGAGTATATTGAACACCTGAAAATAGCAGGCACCATCTCTCCCGCAGATACCGACCTTATATTTTTAACCGATTCTACTGAAGATGCTATAGAATATTTAAAAGTAAAAAGCATTGAACAATTTGGATTGAAATACGCGCAACCCAAACCTCTGGGCTGGCTGTTTGAACGGAAGTTTTTCAGGTGAGTACCTTTTTGTTTTGCGGCTCTCTTTTAAACTTAATACAAGCATTGTAAACCTACTAAAGCTGTGGAATAATGAACGATACATCAAAATCTTTCAAAAGCAGGCGGGCATTTATTAAAGCATCAGGCCTTGGTACTGCAGCATTTGCGATGCCCCGGTTTTTATCTGCCGCTGATTTTTCATTGCAGCGTAAAGTAAGGATGGGTATTGTTGGCGGAAGATTCGGGTTGAGTTTTTATTTTCATGAGCATCCTAACTGTATTGTTGAAGCAGTGAGCGACCTGCGTGAAGACCGCAGAAAGCTTTTGATGGATACTTACCGCTGCAAAAAAAGCTATGCATCATTAACAGCGCTGTTAAAAGACAAAAACGTAGAAGCGGTTTTTCTTGCCACACCGGCACCGGATCATGTAAGACATGCTGTTGAATGCCTGAAAGCCGGAAAGCATGTTTTATGCGCGGTGCCTGCGGCAATGACGCTTGATGAATGCAATGAATTAAAAAGAACAGTAGAGCAAACCGGCTTAAAATATATGATGGCAGAAACCAGTGTATACAGGCAGGGCGCTATTAGTGCAAGAAAATTTTATAAAGAAGGAAAATTCGGCAGCATATTCAGTGCTGCGGCAGAATATAATCACCCGGGATTAGAGAAATATTATTTTGAAGATGGAAAGCAAACCTGGCGGCATGGTTTTCCACCAATGCATTATCCCACACATTGCACCGCTTTTCTTGTTTCCATAACAGGTGCAAGATTAACACATGTAAGTGCAACGGGGTGGGGTGATGATAGTGACCTGCTGAAAAATAATCCCTATAACAATCCTTTCTGGAACGAAACGGCATTTTTTAATACCAATCAAAATATTCCTTTTCGCGTTGAAGTAAACTGGAAAGGTGCATTAGTAGAAGCAGAAAGAGCGGAGTGGCGCGGAGATCATATGAGCTTCTTTTATCCTGATGGAAGAAGCAAACAATTTTCTATAATCAGCGCCGGAACAGCATTAGACAAGGATGATGCCGGGTTTACCCACGCTCATAATGTGGCGGAACCTTACGAAGTACCAAAATGGTGGGAAACAGCGATACTGCCCGAACCATTAAGGCACGATAGTGGTCATGAAGGCTCACATACTTTTATCACACATGAGTTTATTGATGCCATCATCAATGATAGAAAACCGGAGGTTGATGTTTATGAAGCTATTGCTTATACCGCGCCAGGTATTGTAGCGCATCAGTCTGCACTTAAAAACGGCGAGTATATGGCTATACCGGATTTCGACAAATAATTTATAAATGGGCTAAAGCCCATTTCAATTGATATTAAAGCCCATTTCAATTGATATTATTATCTATTTGATCAATCAAACTCAGGTTAAATAAGTTTTGTTCTGCCGGCTGCCTGCGCAAAATGATAAAAAGGCGCAAGCCTGGTAAATACCTAACCTACGCCTTTTCAAAGAATATTATCTCCCTCACAACAAATGCTTCTCCATCAAATACTCTGCAATCTGCACCGCGTTGGTAGCAGCGCCTTTGCGGAGATTATCGCTTACAATCCACATATTTAAAGTATTGGGCTGCGTTTCATCTCTTCTTAATCGCCCAACAAATACATCATCTTTTTCATGTGCGTCTTTAGGCATGGGATATACGGCATTTGCCGGGTCATCGGTAACGGTAACGCCAGGCGCTTTTTCCAGCAGGCTTTTTACATCAGCCAGCTCAAAATCTTTTTCAAACTCTACATTTACACTTTCGCTGTGGCCGCCCATTACCGGTATACGAACCGTGGTGGCGGTTACGCGTATATTATCATCCCGCATGATCTTTTTGGTTTCATTCACCATTTTCATTTCTTCTTTGGTGTAGCCATTATCCACAAACACATCTATCTGCGGAATTACATTCAAATCTATCGGGTATTTATACGCCATCGGGTATTCGTTATGCTCTCCCTTCACAGATTTATTTCTCTCTCCATGCAATTGTTCAACCGCTTTTACGCCGGTACCGGTTACACTCTGGTAAGTACTCACCACTATTCTTTTAATGCCGTATTTTTTATGCAGTGGGTTTAAAGCCACCACCATTTGTATGGTTGAGCAATTGGGGTTGGCAATTATTTTATCTTCTTTGGTTAAAGCATCAGCATTAATTTCGGGCACCACCAGTTTTTTTGTAGGGTCCATGCGCCATGCTGAAGAATTGTCAATAACGGTTATTCCTGCTGCGGCAAATTGCGGTGCAAGCACAAGCGAAGTGCTTCCTCCTGCTGAAAATATTGCCACATCAGGCTTTGCTGCGATAGCATCGGCTGCACCCACCACCTTATATTTCTTACCCTTATATTCTACTTCTTTTCCTATTGATTTTTCTGAGGCAACGGGAATCAGTTCTGTAACGGGAAAATTTCTTTCTGCAAGAACCTGTAACATTTTGGAACCTACTAAGCCGGTGGCTCCTACTACCGCAACTTTCATTTTGGTTTGTTTTTAGTTTTAAAGTAATGAAAAATAAAAAAGCCCTTCCGTTCAGGAAAGGCCTTGAATATATTTGTCATACAATACACTTCTTAACCTTTCCTCTGAAGGAACTGTTTCTTTGTGCGCTTTGTATGTTTCATATTTGTCATAAACGGGGGCAAAAGTAATCAGCCTTTATCATTCTTCCAAAAAATAAACTAATCAACCTGTAAATACGTTTCATTAATAACAACTCATTGAATTTAACCAGCGTTTATTCAATATTTTTGTATTTGACCAAATCAGCAATTCTATGCGAAAGGGATTTGTTATATCCGCCATTATTTGTATAACCATTACGATTGTATTATCGTATGCTGCAAGCATGTGGTGGCTGGTAGCGCTGGCATTTGTACTGTTTATAACAGGAATGGGTATTCATGATATGACGCAGAAAAAGCACGCCATCATGCGTACATACCCGGTGCTTGGGCGTATGCGCTACTGGATGGAAGAACTAAGGCCTAAAATGTATCAGTATTTCGTGGAATCAGATATTGATGGACGCCCTATTAACCGTATTGACAGGTCAACCATATACCAGCGTGCAAAACAGCAAACAGACACCATGCCTTTTGGAACGCAGTTGAATGTATATGAAGAAGGCTACGAGTGGATGAGCCACTCCATTGCGCCCAAAGATTTTAAAACGCTCGACCATAATCCACGGGTACTGGTTGGCAATAAAGATTGCACACAGCCTTATTCGGCGAGCATTTTTAATGTGTCTGCCATGAGCTTTGGCTCATTGAGTTCCAATGCTATTGAGGCATTGAATGCAGGCGCTAAAATTGGTGGCTTTGCACATAATACAGGTGAAGGAGGTATTAGCCCTTACCATTTAAAGCCTGGCGGTGATATTATATGGCAGATAGGCACGGGTTATTTTGGATGTAGAGATGAGCAGGGAAATTTTTCTCCTGAAGTATTTAAAACAACAGTTAACAAACCGCAGATAAAAATGGTTGAGCTGAAATTATCGCAAGGCGCAAAACCAGGGCATGGCGGCATATTACCTGCCAAGAAAAATACACCGGAGATTGCCGCTATCCGTCACGTTGCGCCGTATACTACCATTTTCTCTCCGCCTTATCATAGTGCATTTCATCATCCTAAAGGGCTTATTCAATTTATCCGGGAAATGCGTACACTTTCAGGTGGTAAGCCCACGGGATTTAAATTGTGTATTGGCAAAAAAAGTGAGTTTGTTGCAATATGCAAGGCCATGGTAGAGATGGATACTTATCCCGATTTTATTACCGTGGATGGTGGTGAGGGCGGAACAGGCGCCGCTCCCCAGGAATTTTCTAACTATGTGGGCGCTCCTTTAATGGATGGACTGGCTTTTGTGCATAATATGCTGGTTGGGTTTGGCATCAGGCATCATATTACGGTTATTGCTTCAGGAAAAATTTTATCAGGGTTTCATTTGTTGAGAGCCATTGCACTTGGGGCAGATACATGCAACAGTGCAAGAGCGATGATGATGGCGCTGGGTTGTATACAGGCATTGCAATGCAATACCAATAAATGTCCCACTGGTGTGGCAACACAAGACCCGGAGCTTTCCATTGGGTTGGTAGTTGAAGATAAAAAACAACGTGTGGCCAATTATCACGAGGACACCGTAAAAACATTTCTTGAATTAACCGCTGCTGCAGGATTGGATAATTACAAACAACTTACCCGCTCACATATTTACAGGAGAGTATTTATGAATGAGATGAGAACATTTGAAGATATCTATCCGTCTCTTAAACCGGGTTGTTTTATGAGCGGTGAATTTCCGGAAAAATATAAGCAGGATATAGAGGCAGCGAGTGCGGATACATGGTGAGGGAGATGTGAGGCGTAAGGTTTAAGGTGTAGGGTTTAAGGTGTAGGGTTTAAGGTGTAGGGTATAGGGTTTTAACCCGAAACTTGAAACCCGCAACCTGCATCCATTCACTATTGCCTACTCACTACTGCCTATTCACCTCCTCATTTCAACCGCTTCACCTTCACCATCTCAATTCTGGTGTCGCTTACATTGATGATGTCAAATTCGTAGCTGTCAATTATTATCCGGTCTTTTATTTTTGGAATCATTTCGTAGTTGCTGATAATATAGCCGGACAGGGTTTCCGATTCTGTTTCTTCAAAATCGAAATGATATTTTTTATTGAGGTAATCAAGCTCAAGCCTGCCGGAAAAAATAAATTCATTTTCAGAAATCTGTTTTTCTACAAACCTGTCGGTATCATATTCATCACGTATTTCTCCAAAAATTTCTTCCAGCAAATCTTCCATTGTTATTATACCTGCAGTACCGCCAAACTCATCAACTACCCATGCAATTGTTTTATGTTCTTTGGTAAATTTAGTTATGAGGTCAGATGCACTCATGCTTTCCGGAACCGCGGGAATAGGCAATAAAATAGATTTGATTTCAACAGGATTTTTAAAAAGCTCAAGCTGGTGAATATAACCAACAATATTGTCTATATTATTTTCATATACTATCAGCCTGCTTAACTTAGTTTCAATAAACTGTTTTTTAACCTCATCTATGGATGTTGAAATATCCAATGCATCGATCTCTTTGCGCGGAATTAAACACTGCCTGATTTTAATAGAGGGCAATTGAAGCGCATTTTCAAAAAGTTGTGTATTCATATCCTGCGACCCATCGCTCTGGTCTTTATTCTGCTGAACAAATGTTTCAAGGTCAACAGGTGTAATCGCAGGTTTTTGGTCAGATATGCGGATGTTGAAAAGATATTTCAATATCCATTCCGAAGCGCCCACAAACAGGGATGCAATGGGCGAAAACAACCCATGAAAAAAATCGAGAATCCCCATCTGGGCAAACACAGATAAAACAGAATCATTTTTTGCCCTGAAAAAAGCCCTGAAAGAAAACTGAACAATTAAAATAATAATGGTTGAAAGCAGTGTTTCAAATATCAACCGCATGTATTTTATATATGCGGAAAAAGCGGAAGTAATGTGTCGCTCTATCCAATCCCACAACGGCGATAAAAATTCACCCACCAGCAAACCATATATAACTATGGTTAGGGTAAGTCCCAGTATAGCAGTGCCTATAAATTTTACAGGCTGATCAAGCAGTTGCGATAAAATTTTTCCGCTGCGTAAACCCTGTTTTCTTTTTAATTCAAAAGAAAATTTATTGGCAGATACGAATGCCACTTCTATGCCGGCAAAAAAACCAACCAGGAGCAAAGTAAAAACAATACCTATTATTTTTAATACATCTACATTATTCATCTATTCCAAAAATAACAAATTGGTGAAACAAACAGAAAACAATATTCTGTAAAATATTGAAATTTATATTGTTAGATATAAGAATAGTAAACGGAGCGGGAATAATTATAGTATGAACAAAAAAATAAACTTAGCTATTGAGATAGTTGAGAATAATATGTTCCGTTTCGGCGCAGGCTGTATTCAAATCTTTATTAATAACAACATGATGAAAATGGTCTTTAAACGATAGCTCGTAAGAAGCTTTATTTACTCTTGCAGCCAGCGATTCTGCCGTTTCCGTTCCCCTGCTTTGCAGGCGTTTCTTCAATTCATCTACCGAGGGCGGTTGTATAAAAAGAGATATTGAACAATCCGGGTATCTTTCCAAAATGCGCAACGCGCCTTTTACATCAATATCCAATACCGGTGTTTTACCCATATTCCAGATGCGCTCTATTTCAGATTGCAGTGTGCCGTAATATTTTCCTTCATACACCATCTCCCATTCCACAAACTCATTTTGCTGTATCTTATGCTTAAACTCCTCTTCACTAATAAAATAATAATCCCTGCCATTCACTTCCTTCTCTCTTGGTTTACGTGTAGCCGCAGATACAGAAAAGGCAAGCTGACCAGGGTATTTCTGAAGAAGATAATGAACAATAGAAGTTTTACCTGCACCGGAGGGAGCTGTTATGATAATAATTTTATTATTCTTTGCCGCCATGCTTCCTGATTATATCCTTTTTATCTGCGCTCCAAGCGCAGTTAATCTTTTATCAATATATTGGTAGCCCCTGTCAATTTGTTCAATATTCTGGATAATACTTTTGCCATCTGCACTTAACGCTGCTATCAGCAATGATACACCTGCGCGTATATCAGGGCTGCTCATACTGATGCCGCGAAGGTTTTGCGATCTTCCCAAACCAATTACAGCAGCGCGATGCGGATCACACAAAATAATTTGCGCGCCCATATCAATCAGCTTGTCTACAAAAAACAAACGGCTCTCAAACATTTTTTGATGAATGAGCACTGAACCCCGCGCCTGTGTTGCCACAACCAGCATTATACTAATGAGATCAGGGGTAAAGCCCGGCCACGGATGGTCATATATAGTCATCACTGAACCATCGAGGAAAGTTTGAATTTCATACACTTCCTGCGCGGGTATATGTATATCATCGCCTTTAAACTCCAACTGAATACCGAGCTGCCGGAATTTTTCAGGTATTTGCCCAAGATGCTCTATGCCTGCATTTTTTATGGTGATATCGCTCTGCGTCATGGCAGCCAGCCCTATAAAAGAGCCTACTTCAATCATATCAGGCAGCATACTGTGCGTTGTTCCTCCAAGGCTATCAACGCCTTCAATGGTTAGCAGGTTAGAACCTATGCCATTAATTTTTGCACCCATGCGCACCAGCATTTTACATAACTGCTGCAGGTAAGGTTCGCAGGCAGCATTATATATGGTGGTTGTGCCTCTTGCCAGCACTGCTGCCATTACAATATTGGCAGTGCCGGTTACAGAAGGTTCATCGAGCAGCATATAAGTGCCTTTCAGCTTTTCAGCTTCAAGGTGAAAAAATCCATCTTCGGGATGATAATTAAATGCGGCGCCTAATTTTTCAAATCCAATAATATGCGTATCAAGCCTGCGCCGGCCTATTTTATCGCCTCCGGGTTTGGGAATAAACGCTTTTTTAAACCGTGTAAGTAAAGGACCCGCCAACATAACGGAGCCGCGTAAACGACCGCTCTTTTTTTGATAGGCTTCGCTGCGTAAATAATCAATATTTACATCATCAGCCTTAAAGGAGCAGGAATGTTGATTAATGCGGTCAACCTTAACATTCATATCCTTCAACAACTCAATTAATAAATTTACATCGAGTATATCAGGAATATTATTGATGATTACTTTTTCCGCTGTAAGCAAAACGGCGCTGATGATCTGTAGTGCTTCATTTTTTGCTCCCTGCGGGGTTATTTCACCATGTAGTTTTTTGCCTCCGGTAACTTCAAATGCATTCATATTGAACAAGAATGTTTGCAAATATAAAACCCCGGAAATTCCGGGGTTATTTTATTTTTTTGACGAAAGGTTTTACTTGAATCTTTTTTTAAAATGCTTGCCGTTGTTATTCTTATTATTCCTGTCGTTGCGACCGTTGCCACCGTTTCTCTGCTGAAAATTATTTTTACCTCCACGCTGATAGCGGCCGCTATCCCTGTTATCTCTTTCGCGAAATGCTTTTACAAAAGGCGTATTGGTAAATTCCAACTGGCCATCTGTAATAGAATTTAACTCATTGCGTATGGCATCATCATGCACCAGCTCTTTATGCCAGGTATTATAGGCGAGTTTCATGTAATACGCTATTGAATTTGCAAAGCCTGATTTTTTTTCAGGATTTTCTTCTTTTAGTGCTTTATTAATAATCAGCTCAAGGTTTTTACCAAGACGAGAATATTTGGGATATTTCTTGGGATAAGTAAGCTTTTCAGGCTTTGCCTTTAAAGTTTCACGGGTAGGTATAGGGTACGGGCTTTCAACATCCAGTTTAAAATCAGATATCAAAAACAGGTGATCCCACAATTTATGGCGAAAATCTTCAACATTTTTAAGATGGGGATTCAGAAAACCCATGAGCTCAATCAAGGCCTGGGCGTTTTTTTGCCTTCTGCCCTTATCTTCTATTGATATTACATAGTCGATCATTTTTTGAATATGTCTTCCATATTCCCGCATTATCAGGTGATTTCTTGTTGTATTATATTCCATGTAGCTTAAAATGAGAAAAACAAAAATACAAAAGAGTTGGCAACTTTAAGTACCAACTCTGTCTATAATTTAACGAAGATATGTTTACTTTATGATAAGCCTGCTTACCTGCTGATCTTTTGTTTTTTCGTTTATTACTTTTAAGAAGTATACGCCTGAAGCATATTTGCTGTTAAACTGCATAGTTCCCTGGCTGGTTCCGTTCAAATTAAGACGGCTTGTTTGTACTACCTGCCCAATACTGTTTACAAGCTGAACCTGCATAGTATTTTGCTGTGCTGTTCTAAACTGAAGGGTTACCTCATTGGTAGCCGGATTAGGGAATAAAGAAATATCCGTTTGCAATCCATGATTTGCATCAACCCATTTTATAGCGGTATACCTTATTTTTCCTGCAGCATCTGTTTGCTTTACGCGGAAATACAATTTACCTGTTACTCCTGCAGGGCGATCATAATCAAACATATATTTTACAACTGTTGCAGGATTTTCAGGCTTTTTGCTCTGCATGCTCCCTATTGCCGTAAAATCTACTCCTGTTGTGCTCATTTCTATTCCGTATAATATATTGTTCTCTTCATTTTCTTTAGTCCAGCTTAGTGCTATATTATCATTTTCAGAAGCTTTTGCAAAAAACTCCAGCCTGCCCGAGGACAATACGGAATTGGTACAATAGGTATATGTAATGCTCATATTGATATTGGTAGCCATCGTAACGTAGTTCAACGTATAGTGCGATCCAATACCCCGCGCAAAAAAGAAAGGAATAATATCATAATTTACCGAAACCGTGCCCGTGCCGGTATATGTTGCAAATGCCGCTGCTGGTATAGCGGTGCTATACGTTTTTGCATCAGGAGCAAAGGCATCGCCCCACCATTCATTAGATCCATCGCCATTTACGGAATAAGGAGGCATTGGAGTAGGGTTATCACTCGCACCCAGCGTAACATCCGGGTAAAAAATTGTAGTATCGCTGATAGTAATCATACCTACACCAGGTAAAGTAACCATGTCTTTTCGGTTAAATTGCATCATGGAAAAGCTATTGTCGAAAGAATCACCATTAATCAAATTCAACATAGTAAATCCAGACGTAGATAAGTTGTAATTTATTCCGATCAATGTTCCCAGTGAAGGATTAAATTTAGGCATGTTATAAGTATCAAAAAGACTTATCGGGCTCCCTGTTTTTGTATAAGTAACCGTTTTGGGGCTGCCTGTAGCACATTGCGCATTAACACTTTTATTAAAGTTTAATAAGGCATAAACAATAACAATGTAAAAGTGTAGAGATTTTAGCCTCATAAGAAATCATTTAAGTTCACAATAGGTACAGATAATATTTTCTAATGTCTTTCATTATGTCAGAGATCAGACCGGTTAACTTTGCTTTTTTCTTGTTGTGGGCTGCAACCAGGACTGTAAAAAGAGTGCAGGCCTAACTACATCTATACAAACATCCTTTTATACTAATAATTGTATTTGATGAACGTAATCATAAGTCAATACCGGCGATTTTTATCAAAAGGCAATACAGATGCTGCTTTCGTGGAAAATTATACAACACAGTTTTGTCATCAATACCCAAACAATACATTCTTCCTGTTATCATATGATAAAAAGAAGAACATACATAATTTGCCTGCTAATGCACAAACAATAAGTTTCTCTATACCACAGATTATTACGCCTATTGCCTTATGGCTGTACCGGCTAAAAATAAAAAGACTGGCCAGGCAATTAAAGGCGGATGCTATTGTGCATGTTGATGACTATATTTCAATGCCGGTTGTAAAAGAATGGCTATTGCTCAGCGCACCTGGTAATATTAAAACAGGTAGCTTAAAATCACTAAGTGGCATTATTACTACATCTTTCAGTTTAAAAAATACACTTGCAAAAAATGGCGTTGATGCATTACGTATAAAAGTAATGCGCTGTTTCCCGGGAGAATTATTTACCCCCGTAGATTGGGATACGCGTGAACAAGCCAAACAGCATTTCGCCGAAGGCAAGGAGTATTTTCATTTTAATGCAGAAAATGTTTCGCAAACACATTTACTTAATATACTTAAGGGTTTTTCCATTTTAAAAAAATGGTTGAAGACGAGTATAAAGCTTATCATTATAAATGCAGATCTTAATAATAAACTTGATGCATTGCTTAATACATATAAGTATAAAGGTGATGTAAAAATTTTAAAAAATACAGGCAGCAAAGCATATGCAGATCTGCTTGCGGCAGCATTTTCATTTATCTATATACCACAATCTTCTAAAAATGGATTGCCTTTGCTTGAGGCAATGCAATGTGCGGTACCTGTAATTACATACAGCAATGATTTTTTTGATGAATTGGGCAGCGATGCAGTTATGTATATTAATCCGGATAATGAGCAGGATATAGGCGAAAAATTAATGAAAATATATAAAGATGAAAAAACAAGAGCGCAGCTTGTACAAAAGTCTAAAGCTCAATTGCAACTGCTGAGAGAAAATTGTGACAACGCCGTACTGGAATAATACATTTCAGTATTACCATAGATGCATTTCAATTGTAAACGACTCCTTACATTTGCAGCTTATTTTACAATATAATGGAACAATCAACAATTACTATTGACGTAAAACTTGACCCTGATAAAATTCCTTTGCAAATATTATGGAATGCATCTGCCAGCGCAGAAGATGCCCAGTCTGCCAAGGCAATGATGCTGGCTTTTTGGGATGGTAAAGAAAAGTCTGCACTACGCATTGATTTATGGACAAAAGAAATGATGATGGATGAAATGGGAGATTTTTTCTATCAAACATTAATGACCATGGCAGATACTTATAACAGGGCTACTCATCAAAAAGAACTGGTTGACGATCTAAAAAAATTTGCGGCAGACTTTTATGCCAGGTCAAGAAAATTGCTGGAGAAATAATAAGCCGTAGCTTTATTTTTAAACTTTCATTCTAAATTTCTACTTATGTTACTGGAACAAACCATAAACGATAAATTAAAAACTGCCATGCTGGCTAAAGATGAAAAAGGGCTGCGTGGGTTAAGAGCTATTAAGGCAGCCATTATAGTTGCTAAAACTGCAGAAGGCGCCGGCGGTAAAATTTCAGAAGCAGATGAAATTAAATTGCTTCAAAAATTAGTAAAACAAAGAAAAGATTCGCTTGAAATTTTTCAACAACAAAACAGGCCTGAGCTTGCGCAGAAAGAGCAGGAAGAAATTGAAGTGATTGAAGTTTTTCTTCCTAAACAACTTGGCGAAGATGAATTAAAAGAAATAGTGAAAAAAATAATTGCGGAAACCGGCGCTTCCTCTCCTGCAGACATGGGAAAAGTGATGGGTGTGGGTACAAAACAATTATCAGGTAAGGCAGATGGCAAAGCTATCAGCGCAATGGTTAAGTCATTATTGTCAAACTAATATATGTGGCTTGATATCGTTTTTGTAATAGTATTAATTACCGCTGTAATAAAAGGGTTAAGCCGCGGCATTATATTGGCGCTTTTCTCTTTTATCGGCTGGTTTATCGGGCTGGCGGCGGCGTTAAAATTATCGGCAACATTTGCTGCTTACCTGCAGCATCATACTGATATAAACAGCAAATGGTTGCCCTTACTATCTTTCATTATCATATTTGTTGTGGTTGTTTTACTTGTGCAGCTTGCGGGTAAAGCTGTTGAGCAAATGTTTACGCTTTCATTATTAGGGTGGGTAAATAAATTAGGCGGCGCATTATTGTATGCGGCTATGTATACCCTGGCTTTTAGTGTTATACTTTTTTTTGCTGAAAAAATGCACCTGATAAGCGAAACTGCCGGCTCCTCAAGCAGAATGTATGGCATGCTTAGCGCTATAGGGCCTTCTGTTATAGAAGCTATCGGCACAATTATGCCATTTATTAAAAACTCATTTCACGAATTGGAAAAGTATTTTGAAAATATAGGGAAGAACGGTGAGTTGATCTGAGTTTATTGTTCCGGCTTCTTTTCAACTTTTACAGAATCCGTTTTATTATCAGCGCTGCTATCCTGCGAAGCAGATAACCCCGAAAACTCAGCGTTTGAAACCACAAGTGTACCATCGAGTGTTTCAAAAAATTCTATCTTTTTAAAATCCTGCGAAGCTTTGAGTCCTTTGGCAGCGTGTATAATTGTGCCATCCTTTTTTGTAACAGTAGCCGGCTTATCAGTGTAAAAAAGTTGTTTATTCTGATCCCACCAAAGTTCCTGGCACCTTACGGTATCCATTTTTGTTAACTGAATTGCTACAACGCTATCCCGCAGAAATGCCCTGTTTTGCCCTTCAATGTATCTGCCATACTTTGAATCAACAATATTCTCTACCTGTAATGTTGAATCAAAAAAATCTATATGAAGAGAATTGGGGAATTCAACCCGTGGCAATGTATCCTGGTAACGAAGCATTACGGGAGCAGTAAGCCTTGACCGTACTTTGCCGGATTGACTATAAAGCAACTCTATTTTTTTTGCTTCATCAACACCCATTTTTCTTTTAGCGCGTTCCTGCAAAACTTTTTCGTCATTCTCACATGAAGCTAAAAAAGTGCAGGATAAACAAACAAATAAGGAAAGTAAAAAAATATAGTTGTTTCGGTTACGCATTATTGATAGGTGCGTTTTACAAAGCAGGGATTACGTAAAGAAATTTCAAAAGGGTTGTTTATTACTGTTAACAGCAAACCGGGAAAATAATAATCACAGTTAGTTGTTATACTCACTGATTGCATATAAACCTTTATAAATTAATTGAGGGTCTGCAAATATCTTATTTTTCATTAGCTGGGCAAAATAGGGTGAATCACCCCCGGTTAAAAGCACGTTAAAGTTGCTGTACCGTTCTGCGTATGCATCAACCATACCATCAATTTCTTTTGCCATTCCCAATATCACGCCACTGGTTATGTTCGTCCTGGTATCATATCCAATCAATGGAAAATTCCAATCGGCTTTTACAAGTGGCAGCTTCGCGGTATAATCTTTTAATGATTTCAGCCGCATTTCCATACCGGGAGATATTCCGCCACCAAGAAATTGCTTATACTTATCAATAAAATTATACGTAATACACGTGCCTAATCCTACTACAAGATTATGCCTGCCCGGAAAAAATTCTACTGCCGCTGCACAAAGCGCTAACCTGTCAGCACCAATGGTTTCCGGTTTGGCAACAGGGGCAGTAAAAGGCAAACCTGTTGTATTTGAAAGCAAATGAAATTTTGAATGGCTGGCTAATGCCGCTTCAATTGCTTTGTTATGGTTTATTACGGAAGATAAAATTGTTTTGTCCGGAGATGTTTCCTTCATCAGGTTGGCTATAGTGGCGGGTTCAGCATCAGGCAACACTTTTTCATATTGCATTTCCCTGTTGTTGAATACTGCGTATTTAAGACGTGTGTTTCCAAAATCAAAACAAATGGTTACCATTTTTTTGTGCAGTTTGGTTTTGTAATAAACGCATAAGGGTATCAAAAATGAGATAAATAATTTAAAAATACTAATTCATGGGCTAAAGCCCGTGGTTAGTAAAACGACTGTATTTAAAATTCAGCTGATTAATATTTTGACGTGTCGGGCGGATATTCCTTCAAGGATTTCATTCTTGCTGATATTAAAACCAACACAGTCCTGTTCTGCATGTACACATTTTAAAGCTGCGAGACTGCTTCACCCGCCGCAAGATACTTTTGATTCAAAGCAGCAAGTGGCGGGTTCGCAGTGACGGGCGAGAGTGTTTTAAGTTTACAATCAGCACCAAGGCAAAGCGTACATTCACTCAGCACCCGCCCGTCTTTTCGATCCGGGCCAACACGAAGACTATACTTTAATCACTCTTTTGGCGGGAGAAGCAGTCTCTCACGGGTTCAAAATATTTCCTTTAATCAGCCATGGTACATATCCCGCGTAAAATAATGCGCCTAATGTGTGGATACTGGTATAGAAGTATAGCAGGACGTATATCGGGGTTTCCAAAACATATTCATGAATAAGTAGTGTGATATAGTAGCTTTTTATACAGTAAAACCAGTTTTGTGTAAGTTGTTTAATGTCGTCAGCATTTCAAAAAATTAATTAGCCCAAAATTTTCCGTCACCCACATTTATGCAATAAACATTAATTTTGCGCTGTTTTTTTATTTGATTGTTATTTCCTTCAACAACTATGTGCTAAATTTTTTAAAATCAGTAGCTGCATTTACACAAGTATAGCTATACAAAACTTAGGTTAAATGCATCTTATCAAAACTATGACAGCAGAACATCAACGACTTTCAGTAAACGCGGCAAGAAAAATACCACTGGAACAATGGGGACCCTATCTAAGTGAAAGACAATGGGGTACAGTTAGAGAAGATTACAGCGCCAATAGCGATGCATGGAATTATTTTTCTTTTAAAGACTCACACAGCCGGGCTTATAAATGGGGGGAGGATGGATTAGCCGGCATCTGTGATTTTTTTGGAAACCTTTGCTTCGCCATTGCATTATGGAATGGTAAAGATGAAATATTAAAAGAGCGTTTATTTGGTTTAGGCAATAGCGAGGGAAATCATGGAGAAGATGTAAAAGAATTATACTATCAGATCGATAATATTCCTACGCATTATTATATGGAATACCTGTATAAATATCCGCAACAGGCATTCCCTTACGAAAAGTTGATTCAGGAAAATCGTTTAAGGTCTAAGCTTGAACCGGAATACGAAATATTGGATACCGGTGTTTTTGATAAAGATGAATATTTTGACGTACTGGTAACATATGCAAAGCAAAGCCCGCAGGATATAGCTATTAAAATTGATATACACAACCGCGGGCCAAAAGCGGCGCCTATAACGGTATTGCCTACTCTATGGTTTTACAATCGCCGGGATTATGTGGGCACAGATAAAAAGCCCGGCATCAGTTACCTTGATAAAACTTCTGTAAAAGCTACACATCACAGGTTAGGCACCTATTATTTGTATTTTCAAAAACCAGATGATTGTTTTTTTACAGAAAATGAAACAAATACAGAAAAAATAACAGGAAAACCTAACGCTACCCCATTTGTTAAAGATGCCTTTCACGATGCAGTGATTAATGGCAGTAATATTCAGTCTTTGAGAGCTAAAAAGTCAGGCACAAAATTTTCGCCTGTGTATAATCTTAGTATAGCGCCTGGTACTACTAAAACTATTTATTGCAGGCTTAGCAATAAGCTTACTGAAAATCCATTTGCCGGTGGTTTTGAGAAAATATTTGCAACACGAAAAGGAGAGGCAAATGATTTTTATGCAGCTATTTTACCGGCAGGTATGGATGAAGACATGGCCATCATTCAGCGGCAGGCAATAGCCGGTTTATTGTGGAGTAAACAATATTATCATTATGATGTAGAAAGATGGTTGAGTACAACCGATGGTATTAGCGCAGCAAGTGAAACCAGGAAGCATGGGCGTAACAGCGATTGGAAGCATTTAAAGAACCAGGATGTTATTGCAATGCCTGACAAGTGGGAATATCCCTGGTATGCTGCATGGGACCTTGCATTTCATTGCATAGCAATGGCTGTAGCTGATCCTTGTTTTGCAAAGCACCAGTTGCTGCTGATTATGCGGGAATGGTATATGAAACCTGATGGACAATTGCCTGCATACGAATGGAATTTCAGCGATGTAAATCCCCCGGTGCAGGGGTGGGCGGCTTTACAGGTTTATTATATTGAGAAAAAGAGAGAAGGTAAAGGCGATATATTGTTTTTGAAAAAAATCTTTCAAAAACTGCTGATCAATTTTACCTGGTGGATGAACAGGAAAGATGTTAAAGGCAATAATTTATTTGAAGGAGGATTTTTAGGATTAGATAATATCGGCGTTTTCAACCGTAGTTCTTCGCTTGGAAGCAATATGCATCTTGAGCAGGCCGACGGCACAAGCTGGATGGCGATGTATGCACTGAATATGATGGATATGGCGCTGGAGATAGCTATACACGATAAAGCTTTTGAAGATACGGCTACCAAATTTTTTGAACAGTTTGTATTGATAGCGGAAGCATTGAATGAACAGGGCTTATGGAATGAAGAAGATAAATTTTTTTATGATACACTTTCCATTTCGGGTTCACAGCCATTGCAATTGCGTATTCAGTCGATAGTAGGGTTAACTACATTATTTGCTGTTTCAAACATCCAGAAAAAATCATTGGATAAATTAGATGATTTTAAAAAGCGGATGACCTGGTTTGAAAATTATCGTAAACGAAATAATTTATTCTGGCCCAATGAAGACCGCAGCGATGGAGAAGCTGTGCTGTTATCGTTGTTGCCAAAAGAAAGGTTAGTTTTTTTATTGAAACGATTGTTGAATGAGGAGGAGTTTTTATCAGAAGGCGGCATACGTGCGCTCTCAAAATATCATAAAGACAATCCTTATGCTGTAACCATTAATGGTAATTCTTATACAGCTCAATATGACCCGGGTGATTCCACCTCTGATTTTTACGGGGGCAACTCCAACTGGCGTGGCCCGGTTTGGATGCCATTGAATTACCTGGTTATACAATCCATCAGGAAATACGGAACTTTTTATGGTGAAAATTTAACGGTAGAATATCCAACAGGATCGGGCAGGCAGTTAACACTAAGCGAAGTTGCCGATGAACTTACAAGGCGGGTGATTAGTTTATTTAAGAAAAGCGAGAAAGGCGAGCGAAAGCTATATGATGAATACAATTGGTTTTATAAGAAGCCCGGCAATGAACATCTTGTTTTATTTTACGAATATTTTCACGGAGATTCAGGTAAAGGGCTTGGCGCCTGCCATCAAACCGGCTGGACGGCCCTTGTAGCTGAACTGATTAATGAACTCCATCACAGCACCAATAAAACAGATTTAGCATCAGAAGCCGCCGCCGCTGAAAGATTATCAAGGTTGATAAAAACAGTTGAGGAAGCTGATGAGATAGAATAAAGAATAATTGATAAATACCTAAGCTCAACAAGGCTTTGCAGGCTTGTTTGTAACCAGTACCTTTGCTCCACTTTTTTAAAAGTGCATAATGAGTACACAACATTTATCTGAACAGGAAATTATAAGAAGAGAGAAAAAGGTTGAACTTGAAAAACTGGGTATTAACCCATACCCGCCTGAGGCATTTCCTGTAACACATACTGCTGCCCAAATCAGAAATCATTTTTCTGAAGAAACAAAAGATCAATTTGCTGATATAAGTTTTGCCGGCAGAATAATGAGCATCCGCGATATGGGCAAAGCCTCTTTTGCTGTATTGCAGGATAATACCGGGCGCATCCAGATTTATGTAAAACGGGATGATATATGTACCGGCGAAGACAAAACCTTATACAATACCGTTTGGAAAAAATTACTTGATATTGGTGATATCATCGGCGTGAAAGGATATGGTTTTATTACTAAAACCGGTGAAATATCCATACATGTACATTCATTTACCATCTTATCAAAATCGCTTAAACCACTGCCGGTTGTTAAAGAGGCAGACGGACAAAGTTTTGATGCGGTAACAGACCCTGAATTTAAATATCGTCAACGTTATGTTGACCTAATCATAAACCCTCAGGTAAAAGATACTTTTGTAAAACGCACGATAATGGTGAACACCATCCGTGAATATCTTAATAGTCACGGTGCGTTGGAAGTTGATACTCCGGTGTTGCAAAGTATTCCAGGTGGTGCGGCGGCTCGTCCTTTTATCACGCATCATAATGCATTGGATATTCCATTATACCTGCGCATTGCAAACGAACTTTACCTGAAAAGGCTGATAGTAGGCGGCTTTGACTGGGTATATGAATTTAGCCGCAACTTCAGGAATGAAGGAATGGACCGCACACACAATCCGGAATTTACCATCCTTGAGTTTTATGTAGCATACCAGGATTATTTCTGGATGATGAATACAACAGAAAACCTGCTGGAAAAAGTAGCTGTTGCCATGCATAATACCACAGATATGCAGGTGGGTGATAAAACCATCAGCTTTAAAACACCATTCAAACGCGTATCTATATACGATGCCATAAAAGAACATACCGGCATTGATGTAAGCACAATGAATGAAGATGAGCTGAGAGATGTGTGTAAACAACTGCATGTGGAAAACAAACCTACTATGGGTAAAGGCAAGCTGATTGATTCCATATTTGGAGAAAAATGCGAACATCACTATATACAACCCACTTTTATTACAGACTATCCTGTTGAGATGAGCCCGCTTACAAAAAAGCACCGTGAAAAAACCGGTTTGGTTGAACGCTTTGAGCTGATGATTAACGGGAAAGAAATTGCGAACGCGTATTCAGAACTTAATGACCCTATTGATCAGCGTGAACGTTTTGAAGAGCAACTCAAGCTGATGGAACGCGGTGATGATGAAGCAATGTTTATTGACCATGATTTTTTGCGTGCGCTTGAATATGGCATGCCGCCTACCGCAGGTATTGGTATTGGTATAGACAGGTTATGTATGCTGCTTACCAACCAGGCTTCCATACAGGATGTATTATTCTTTCCGCAAATGCGCCCTGAAAAAAAGGAGGATGAATAACATAACCTGCTCAACAAAATACCTGTTTTATACTTTATTGTTTTTTAATCTGTTACTTATTCAGCAACTTTAAAGAAAAAATGCTTTGAGCAGGCAGCGTTTTGTAAGAGTAATATTTGGGCTAATTCTATTATTATATGCCGGCACTGAGCTTAGCTTTTTATCAACAAGTGATTTAACCTACGACGAAGGCTCCCATTTTGATTATGGTATAAGAATATTGAAAGGCAATGCATATAAACGTTCCTGTAGTTTTGATGACAGCAAGATGCCTGTATCTGCACTGAATGTTTTACCCCGCGCTGCCGAACAAATCCTGCACCCCGGTCTGCAAAAAAATGACAACGGAGTCTCTGATATACGAATGGGCAGGTATATCAGTTTTATATTTTCCCTATTAAGCCTTATCATCATATTCAAATGGTCTTCAGCATTATATGGGGAAATAGCTGGTTTATTTTCAATGGGATTAATGGCCTTTTGCCCCAACTTTTTGGCGCATAGCGGGCTTGTAACAACAGATGGTTATAGCGTTTTAATTATACTGTTGGTATTATATTTCCTGTGGCGTTTTTTGATTAAAGGGGGAGAAACAAACTTTATCCTGTTTTGTGTGTTTACAGGAATTGCTCAACTCACCAAACAAACATTTTTGCATTTATATATCTGTATTCCTGTTTTGCTTCTCATATATTATCTCCAGAATAAAAAAACTATCCGCTATAAATCGCTTCTCAAAAGCACCTTTATTTTTATTGTTATAAATGTATTGATTATTAATGCGGGTTTCCTGTTTTATAAAACAGGACAACCACTGAATGAATATGTATTTGTGAGCAGGATGTTTAATAATGTACAGCACATGTTTTCTGTTATTGGAAATATTCCGCTGCCGCTCCCCGCGCCATACCTGTTGGGTATGGATACCGTAAAATATTTTGATGAGTTGGGTGGGGGTTTTCCTGAAAGCACTTTCGGCGTTGTATCAATAATCAGCTTTCACGAGCACGGAAAATCATATTGGTTTTATTATCTCGTATCTATGTTTTTTAAAACACCTATACCAACGCTTATTGTTTTTGCAATTACATTTTTCCTTTTGTGCCAAAAACAGAATAGCACTTTTTTTAAGAAGCACGAGCTGATATTGATAATTCCTGTTCTGTATTTTTTAATTATAATGAGCTTCACCAATAATATTCAGGCGGGTATAAGGCATATTTTATTTTTGTATCCATTATTATATATTTTGTGTGGAAAGCTTATTCAACTGTTGCAAACCAGGGTATCAAAAATTTTATTTGCGGCCGGTTGCGTATGGCTGCTATGTTCTGTGTATAGTTATTCAAATAACTATATTCCCTATACCAACGAGTTTATTGTAGATAAAAAACTCGCGTATCAAAAAGTTGGGCATGCCAATCTTGATTTCGGGCAGGGATATACCGCTGCGGAGCAGTATATTAAACAACACCCGGATGTTCAGTTTGCAGGCAGCACTCCGGCAAAGGGTCGTTTCTTAATTGCGGTAGGGGAGTATGAAGATAAATTCGGAGAGCATACCTATAACTGGCTTCAGCAATACCCGCCTTCTTCTCATGTAAAACATGCATATTTACTGATTGAGGTAAAATAAAGGCAGCATAACTGCATTGAAAATCATCTCTCCTATAAAACGAAAAGAGCCTACAGTAAAAAACTATAGGCTCTTCTTACTTTAAAATAGTATTACCCATTCACCACAAGGCGAAAACCATTGCCGTGTATATTCACTATCTCAATATTATCATCTTCTTTCAGGTATTTTCTCAGCTTCGCAATATAAACATCCATACTTCTACCGTTAAAATAAGTATCGCTGCCCCAAATTCTTTTCAACGCAATTTCACGTGGCAGTAAATCATTTTTGTATTCTGCCAACATGCGGAGTAATTCATTTTCTTTGGGAGAAAGTGTTTGCGTTTTACCTTCTACACTTAACTCCCTGAGCTTTGGATTAAAATGATATTTACCCAAATCAAATTCAATATTCGCAGTATCCTTGCTCAGGTCTTCATTGCGCTTGAGAATAGCTTTTATTTTCAGCAATAAAACTTCACTGTCAAAAGGCTTGGTAATGTAATCATCAGCGCCAAGTTTATATCCCTGTATAATATCTTCTTTCATTGTTTTTGCAGAAAGAAAGAATAACGGAATATCCGGGTTAATGTCCCTGATTTCTTCTGCCAGTTTAAAGCCATCCATATTAGGCATCATTACATCTAAAAGACAGAGTTCAAATTTTTCGCGCTGAAATGCAGCCAGTCCAAGCCGCCCATCTCTTTCGAGTGTTACATCATAATCATTCAATTCGAGATAGTTCTTCAAAACCAATCCAAGATTCTGGTCATCTTCGCATAATAAAATTTTGTGCTTTTGCGCTTCCATATATCAAAATATTTAATTCAAAATAAATATAATCATTTCCTGCTTATGTATTACAGCCAATAAAGTTTTGTTAAACCCTTTTTTTAAGTTTTTTATTAAGCAGCGTTTTTAAAAATGCTAATCTTTATTTTTGTGGCAAAAAACATGAGGCTTACTCCGGAAAATAAATTCAAAAAATTAGTAGTTATAGGCGACAGGGTGTTAATTAAACCATTGCAGGGTAATGAGCGCACTGCCAGTGGCTTATACCTTCCTCCCGGTGTGCAGGAAAAAGAAAAAGTACAACAGGGGTATGTGATAAAACATGGGCCGGGTTACGCTATTCCCATGCCTATAGAAACCGAAACCTGGAAAGCGGAAGAAGAGCAGGTAAAATACATTCCCCTCCAGGCAAAAGAAGGGGACCTTGCTATATTTCTTATCAGCGGGGCAACGGAAGTAATGTATGAGAACGAGAAATATTTTATCGTACCCCAAAGTGCCATTCTTATGCTTGAACGTGAAGAAGAATTGTAAGACATTTTTCCGGGAATTATTCTAATCATTTATCTTTCCTTAAAATTTCCGTTATGGCCGACAAAAACGCCTTTATCGATTCTATTAAAACCGGGTACAGTTTTAAAGGAGAAAATTTTCCGCTTGGAGTTGCCATGCTTGATGGCGAAGTATTGACCGGAACCATTGTACAGTTGCCGTTAAAAACAATGAACCGCCATGGATTAATAGCGGGTGCAACGGGCACTGGAAAAACAAAAACGCTGCAGGTAATTGCCGAAGGTTTAAGCGATGCAAGCGTTCCGGTTTTGATGATGGATATTAAAGGCGACCTGAGTGGTATAGCGGAAGCCGGCACTGAAAATGATAAAATAAAAGAACGCTACAGCAAAATGGGGCTCACATGGTCTCCCAAAGCTTACCCGGTTGAGCTAATGACTTTGAGCAATGAAAAGGGCGTTCGTTTAAGGGCAACCGTTACTGAGTTTGGCCCGATATTGATTTCAAAAATTCTCGGACTAAATGATACGCAACAGGGGCTGGTAGCAATGATTTTTAAATACTGCGATGATAATAAAATTCCATTGCTCGACCTTAAAGACTTTACCAAAACACTTCAGTATATAAGTGATGAAGGCAAAGCTGAAATAGAAAAAACCTATGGTAAAATTGCTACTACCAGTACCGGCACTATTCTGCGAAAAGTAATTGAGTTGCAGCAGCAGGGTGCTGATGTTTTTTTTGGAGAGCCTTCTTTTGAGGTAGATGATTTGATGCGGATAAGCAATGATGGTGGCGGCATGATAAACATATTGAGGGTAACGGATATGCAGAACCGCCCCAAGCTGTTCTCCACTTTTATGCTGCAATTGCTTGCAGAACTATATGCAGTGTTACCAGAGGCTGGCGACCTTGACAAACCTAAATTGGTATTGTTTATAGATGAAGCCCACCTGGTATTCCAGGAAGCTACAGAAGCCTTGCTGCAGCAAATAGAAACTGTAATAAAACTCATCCGCTCCAAAGGCGTAGGTATTTTCTTTTGTACACAAAACCCGCAGGATATACCTGCTTCTGTACTCAGCCAGTTGGGATTAAAAGTGCAACATGCGTTACGCGCCTTTACTGCCGCCGACCGTAAAACCATAAAACAGGCTGCAGATAACTACCCGGAAACAACTTATTATAAAGTGGATGACCTCATCACTCAAATGGGTATAGGAGAAGCATTTGTTACACTTTTAAATGAAAAAGGTATTCCCACACCACTGGTGCATACCATGCTGGTTTCTCCCCGTTCAAGAATGGATGTATTAACAGATGGAGAAATTGACGATTTGGTAAAACAGTCAAAACTGGTACGAAAGTATGAGCAATCCATTGATAGTAATAGCGCTTATGAAATTTTGAGTGCCAAATTAGCAGACGCAGAACAGAAATCTACAGACGAAAAAAACACTTCAAAAAAGGAAGAACCTAACGTAATTGAAAAGGTATTGGATAATTCTGTTACCCGCCAGGTTGGGCGAACGGCGGCGTCAATCATTACCCGCAGCTTATTAGGCGCATTAGGACTTGGAGGCCGCAGCAGCACCAAAAAGAAAAGCAGTTGGTTTTAGCAGGTTGACATTTTGGCAAGCCAATCCTACATTTTATTTTTTATAAAAAGATTGAAGTTTAAACAACATAAAAAATTAAGTAGATACCACGAAAAGGGTATTGCGGGTATGTATATCCTGTATATCTTTGACTCGGTTTTTCATAGGATATTGGATTTTAAAAACGGGCTGGATTTTTATCCTGGCCCATTTTTTTTATATAGAGTTTCCCCGAATTATCCTCTCCCATACTAATGATATTTTCTCCAACCAAATGATCTATAATCTTCCACAATTTCTGTTCTTCATTTATGCTTAATTGTTGTATAAGTTCTTTTACCGTTGCCGGCGATTTTTGAAGCGTTGAAATAATTTGTAATTCAAGTTGCGAAAATTCCTTTTTGGTAATGTTCTCTTTCCTTTTCTTGGAAAGACAATTATCGCATATGCCACAATCTTTTGCAGTTATATCTCCAAAATAATTGGCAATGATTTTTGCGTGGCAAACTGCTGTATCCTTCACATAGTTTATAATAGATGTTACCTGCAATATCAACGCGTTTTTTCTTTCATGATAATGTTGTAAATCGATGCTGAGGTTTTCCGCACCTGGTCGTTTATATAAAAATTGAACCTGTGGTTTATCTTTTTGTGGCTGATAACTGATGATATTTTTTTGCTCAAGTTTTAGCAATGCTTTTTTAAATGTTGATACTTCCACTTTCAGCATTCTTGCCAATTCTTTTTCATTGATAGGTACAGGTGCGTCAAAAATACCACCGTAAGAACGCAGCAGTATTTTTATATACTGCTCAGCAGCAGGATAGTTTTCTTCAAATTCCTGCAGGCTTGTTTTGCTGCAGGTAAACACTACGGTAGATGGAAGAAAAACCTGCTCATTATAAGTGAGTAATCCATCCTGCTCCAAAGCTTTTAGCGCATACAGGGCAGTGAGCGGCGCAAGCTTAAACGCCGCAACAAACTCCTGCATACTAAAATCAAAATACATATCCTCGCCTGAGCCGCTTGGCAACTGCAAATAATTTACCAATGACTGGTATACTTTTTTTATTTCTGCTAATGACGGGAATTTTATTTCCGGCAGCTTTTGCAGCTCATTAATATCTTTTTCATGATACAGGAGTACCGCATAAGATTTTTTTCCATCACGCCCTGCACGACCGGCTTCCTGGTAATAGCTCTCTAAGCACTCCGGTATATCCACGTGCACTACTAACCTCACATCAGGCTTATCTATGCCCATACCAAAGGCATTGGTGCATACCATTATTCTTGTTGTATCATTCAGCCATTTATCCTGCTTCTCATTTCGCTGTTCGTGTGTAAGTCCGGCGTGATAATAATCCGCGCTTATATTATGCAATTGTAACAGCGCTGCTACTTCTTTGGTTCTTTTCCGGTTCCTGCAATACACAATACCACAGCCGCCCACTTTCTGAACAATCTCCAGCAGCTTATTAATTTTTACTTCAACATTCAATACACTGTAAGAAAGATTAGGACGCTCATACGATAATTTAAAAACCTGCTGATGTTTAAATTCAAGTTTGTCGCAAATATCTTTTTGTACAATTGCTGTAGCCGTAGCCGTTAACGCCAATACCGGAACGCCGGGTTTTTCTTTTCGTATATCCGCAATAGTGAGGTAGGCAGGACGAAAATCATAACCCCATTGCGAAATGCAATGCGCTTCATCAACCGCAATAAGATTCAGCGGCAGCGCAGGCAGGTATTCTTTAAAAAAATTGGTTTGCAACCTTTCAGGAGATACATACAGGAATTTATAATTGCCATGCAGCGCATTTTCCAATGTTTTTTTTACTTCGGGAAATGGCATACCCGAATGAATTGCCAGCGCCAGTATGCCTTTTTCTTTAAGCTTTTGCACCTGGTCTTTCATGAGCGCGATAAGTGGCGTTACCACGAGGCATATGCCATCCTTAGCCAATGCCGGCACCTGGAAACAAATGGATTTGCCGCCACCTGTAGGCATAATAGCTAACGTATCATTACCATTCAGCACGGAAGTAATAATGTCCTCCTGCAATGGACGGAATGCGCTATAACCCCAATTGGCTTGTAATATGGAATGGATGTCTGCCAGAAATCAGATTGATTGAATGGCAAATATCAGGCAAAGTAGGAAGGGGAAGAAATGAGTTTTAGTATTGGCCAAATACAGAATTTCAGGATTTTCCTAACCCCGGGGGTTTAAAAAAATTTTCTTTGTAATGGCTCCCTATCGGAATTTCCGATTTCCCGATATAAATGATATTTTCATTTTCTATACCTAATTGTATGTGGATGTTTCTAAGCGTAGTGTTGTTTAATTTAGAACCTGGTATTTAATATTGTTTATTTTTCCATTGGTAACCGTAACTACATTCGTCTCATCGTTCATATTCACCATTTTTGTTTCAAAATTTCCGGAGATAATTGTATTAGTAGCATCGCAGGCGGTAACAATAAATTTGCCATCTTCTTCAAATATAGGGGACAGCCAACTGCCACTTCCTAACGAAGTGCTATAAGTAGTATAGCCATCAGTGGATAAACTTTCATCGATATCTTCTGTATTTGGGTTGTCTTCATGAAAAGCATTTAAAATATATGTTTTTACAGTAATGCCATTACCCTCGCTTGTTTTATCACCCAACGTTAAAATCAGCCTTTTTGTTCCATCTTCAGATGTGCCTTGTATATCAAGTCTTTTCTCATTGGTTTGGATAGAGCGTAACAATGTGGCAGAATTTACCTTAAAAGTCAATACTTCACCGTTTATCGAAGCCTGGAAAGTTCCCTGCTCCTGTGGCGTAGTGCTGTCTTTTTTACTACATGAGGCGAACAATATTATAAATGCAAAAAATGAAATTCTTAATTTTTTCATAACAAAGATTTAAGGTATTTGAACAGCAATATTACAAAATATTATGAAGTAAATATACTACATATGCGTTGCATTAAAAAAGTGAAGCCTGGTAATTCATAAAATCCCTATCTTAAACTTTTTTCAACATTAATATTTTCATTGCCATATGCAACAAAATAAATTTACCCGCAGGGAATGGAGCAAACTTATGATGACGGGCTTTGCCGGTGCAATGCTTCCCGCTGCATTAACAGCAAATAGTATATCACACAAATCTTCTTTTGTTTTAGGTGTTCAAAGCTATAGTTTACGCGACAAATCACGGGAAGAGGCTATCCAGATCATGAAAGAACTTGGTATTAAAAGCTGTGAACTTTGGCAGGGGCATATTGAGCCAGGGGAATTTCAATGGGCCAGAAATATTACTGCAGAACAATTAAAAGAAAGACAGGAATTACTTGTTAAATGGAAACAGCAACTCGATATGAAAGAGATTGGCGGCATGTATAAACAGTTTAAGAAAGCCGGTATAAAAATACAGGCATACAGTGCCAACATGAACGACAATACTTCAGATCATGACGTGGAACTGAATTTTAAAATTGCAAAGGCTTTGGCAACTGATACCCTTACTACATCGGCAACCATCACCTCTATGAAACGGATTGATGGTTTTGCTCAAAAATACAAGATAAAGGTAGGTATGCATAACCACTCCAATGTAGACAGTCCTAATGATTTTTCAACACCTGAAAGTTTTCAGAAGGCAATGGAAGGTTGTTCATCATATACCCGCATTAATCTTGATATCGGGCATTTTGTTGCGGCCAATTTAGACCCTGTTGAATATATTAAAAACAACCACGATAAAATTGTTTGCCTCCACGTAAAAGACCGCAAAAAAAACCAGGGCGTGAATGTGCCTTTTGGTGAAGGAGATACGCCGATAAGGCAGGTGCTGGAGTTGGTAAGGGATAATGGTTGGCCGATTCCTGCAAATATTGAATATGAATATGGCGGTGCTGATACACAAACAGAATTAGGGAAATGTATCCGGTATTGTAAGGATATTATTGATGGAAAGAAATAGACCGATGTAATTTTAGGTTTTGATGAGCATCTTATACAAGTATGCAGTACTTTTCTTTCCCCCTATTTATTTTCAGACGGTATTGGTAGTACAGCGTTGGTTTTTACCGGCTCGCCAAACACGGGAAAGCCATCACTGTTCCATGAAAATTGCTGCGCTCTTGGCGAACGGAATTTTCCGCAGCCCTGTCCCGGCTGATCATTTGCATGATACAAAATCCAGTTTTCTGTACCATCCGGAGATTTAAAAAATGAATTATGTCCGGGAGCATACACACCATTTTCTTTGGATTGTTTAAAAACAGGAATGGGATATTTTTTCCAGGCAGCCGAATCCAGTATGTTGTCTTTTCCCTCAAAGCTCAATACACCCAGCGCATAAAAATCCGTCCAGCACCCGCTTGCTGAAAATACAATGAAAAGCTTATCCTTATTTATCAAAGCCTGCGGGCCCTCATTAACATTTACGTGCGGTGGATTATTCGCATTATTCAAATCTCCATTTTTTTCCCAATTGTAGGTTGGCTTAGAAATACAGACCCTGTTGCGATCTATTGTCCACGGATTTTTCAATTTTGCGATATAAATATTCTGTTGAAAATTTACATCACCTTCCCATCCGCTCCATATCATATACCATTGCCCGTTGTATTCAAATACATCGCCATCAATAGCCCATTTGTCAGAAGGGTCGGCAATCTTTCCTTTAAATTTCCATTCCCCGTTCATGGGGTCAGCAGATTCATTTTCCAATACATACATGCGGTGATTTTCATTCTTTCCATTGTCGGCCGCAAAATAGGCATACCACTTATTATTGATCTCAATTATTTCCGGCGCCCACAACTCTTTTGAATACATAGTACCTGCAGGCGGCGTATAAATCGTTTTGTATTCTGCGTTCTTTAAATCAGCCAGGTGTTTTGTTTTCCATAAGCCAATACGATTACCGAGTGTATTGGTATAATAATAGTATCCGTTTTTATAAAATGAATAAGGATCTGCTCCGGAAGCAAGAAGGGGATTGGTGAAGGTTTGCTGTGCTTGTATAGAAGAAAAACAAAGCAGGAAAATAAAGATAAAACAGCCTCCCCTCCCTTCCTCCTCTCCAAAGGAGAGGAGGCGGTACTGCACCTCTTTAATAAATTTTATAACTACCATTTCAACTGTTGTATTTCTATTGTTCAATAAACAACCGCTTCCTATATAACTTCAACGATTAACGACTTCATATTTATTCAACATATATGCGGAGCCGGCCTTTGTGCATTGATCTCCTTCCCTTTGGGAAGGCCGGGATGGGCTGCTCCTATTCATACAATTGCTTATGCACCTGTTGGGCTTTTTCTACAGGTATCTTCAACACTTTCCTGTCATACGTAAAGAAGCCATTGGTTTCAACTTCCACATCAGTGGTTTGTGTATATACCGCCGCTGATAATCCGAGTTTGATCATACCCGGTAAACGATTTATAAATTCAGCGTACCTGTTAAACAGTTCATCTGTATTTTTAAAAGTCTGGTAACCCCAGTTTTTTGTATCCTGCCAGGTATGACCTTCAACAGGTAAACCTAAACCTCCAAACTCCCCGAGTATTAATATTTGTTTATCGCCAAATACATCAGGCGCAGGCATTTGAGGATCGGGATAATGGTGAATATCAATGATAGGCCCTACACCAAAAAAGTTACCGCCGCTTGACTGGTTTACTAATCTTGTGGGGTCCATCTGCATTGTCCACTCAACAATTTCTTTTGTTTTAAACTGACCCCATGCTTCATTAAAAGGAACCCATGATACTATGGAAGAATAATTATAGCATGCATCAATAATTGCTTTCCATTCTTTGCGGTAAATCGCCTCTGAATCGGGGGTACGGTCTTTGTCTAATTTTCTTCCGGAGATTTGTCCCGCACGCATATCCCATGCATTACCACCCATATCGCCGCTTGGCATATCCTGCCAAACCAGTATGCCTGTTTTATCGCAATAGTAATACCAGCGCGCTGGTTCAACTTTTACGTGTTTGCGAATCATATTAAAACCCAACTCTTTGGTTTTTTCAATATCAAACTTCAAGGCTTCATCTGTGGGTGCAGTATATAAACCATCAGGCCACCACCCCTGGTCGAGCGGTCCATATTGAAATACAAATTTATTATTCAGCATCATGCGCTGTATACCGTTGCCATCTTTTGCCATTGATGATTTGCGCATACCAAAATAACTTCCTGCCTCATCTATTAACTTACCCTTACGGCTAACCGAAATTTTAAGATCATATAAGAAAGGATTATCGGGTGACCAGAGTTTTGGATTAATGATACTTAGTGTAGCTGTACTTCCTTCCTTAAGCGTTTGTGTTGCCACCTGCTGTTGACCATCCAAAGCTGTAACAATAATCTCATCTCCCAATTGCAGGTTTTCCGTTTTTACTTCAACAGTAAGTGTTTGTTTATCTATATCAGGCGTTTTTTTAACGGAAGCAATAAATGTTTTGGGAACATTTTCTAACCATACCGTTTGCCAGATACCGGTAACAGGCGTGTACCAGATACCTTCCGGTTTCTTTACCTGTTTACCACGTGGCTGAGGTCCATCATCAGAAGGATCCCAAACACGTACCGCTATTTCCTGCTTTGTTCCTTTTTTTAAAGCGCCGGTTATATCAAAGGTAAACGGATCATAGCCACCCTGGTGCGAACCAATTTTTGTTCCATTTACATATATATCGCTTTCCCAATCAACCGCACCAAAATGAAGCAACACGTTTCCTTTACGAAATGCTGAAGGAATTTCTATTGTTCTTTTATACCATAGCACGCTGTCTTTTCCAACAGTTTTACCAACGCCTGAAAGAGAAGATTCAACAGCGAAAGGTACCAGTATATTACCATCAAATGTTGCAGGCTGATTATCTGCAGTTTGTTTAGGCAGAATACTATATTGCCACAAACCATTTAAGTTTATCCAGCTTTTACGCGTTAATTGCGGGCGGGGATATTCAGCTAAAACATTTTTAGGATCTACTTTAGCAGCCCACTCCGTTGAGATTTTTCCGGCAACCGGTTGCCACTGGGTTTGACCAACAGATACTACTGTATACAATAAAGCAATCAATAAAAAATTACACTTCATTACAAACGTTTAAGAGGTTACGATTCTTAATTATAAAGGATGACCAAGATACTGATTTAACAGTAATGAACAGGTACTGTCTTTTGTTATCAATGATCGGCTTTCACCTGCCAGCAGAGCCTGTAGCGGCTTGTTTTCCTTACACCTTCCTGTTTTCACCTTTCACCCTTTCTTCACTTCAACTCCAGCGCCTTATAAATTGCATCCTGTATATCTGAACGTATATTCAATTTCAACAGTCGCCCGTTACTGCCGCCTTCCGGATTTACGCGATTACTAAGAAATATGTAGATCAGATCATACTTTGGATCAACCCAAACACAAGTACCAGTAAAACCCGTGTGGCCAAATGTTTGCGGAGATACATATTTGCCGGGATAGGGTTCTTTTCTTGTAGCGTTATCTTTTTCAGGTTTATCAAAGCCTAACCCACGGCGACTGATTTTACTATTGTACTCCGTAAATAATTGTATTGTTTCCGGAGAGAAAAAATAATAACCGTTATAAGTTCCGCCATTAAGCATCATCTGCATCAATACCGCAAGATCATAGGCATTACTATATAAACCCGCATGACCTGCTACACCGCCAAACATAGCGGCACCGGGGTCATGTACATAACCACGCAATAATTGTCTTCTGAAAGCTTTTTCATTTTCTGTTGGTGTAATGCCGCTTGCAGTAAAGTGTTTTAGTGGTAAAAAATTGGTTGTTGTCAATCCAAGTTTCCGGTAAAACTCTTTATACACATATTCTTCCAAAGGCATACCACTGATGGCTTCAACTATCTTACCAAGAAAAATAAAATCATTATCACTATACACATATTTTTTTCCGGGAGCAATCACTTCACTCGTTAAAATTCTTTTATACATCGTATCGCTCCAGTCTGTTCTCATAAACATACTATCGGCAACGGGTACACTAAATTGCGCCGACTTTACTTTACTGTAAAATCCCTGCCGCGGAATACCGGTGGTGGTATCTATTGTTTCTACATAAAAAGGGATAAATGCCTTTAATCCTGCCTGGTGCATCAGTATATCATCAATTACAAGGTTCTCTTTATTTGTTCCTTTTACTGAAGGCAGGTAATAACCCAGTTTTTTATTCAGGTCGAGTTTTCCCTGGTCGTACAGGCGCATAACCGACATTGTAGTTGCGCAAATTTTAGTAACAGAGGCCAGGTCGTACAGCGATTCAAGTCTTACTTTTTCCGTACTGTCGTAACTATAATAGCCATACGCTTTGTGATATACAATACGCCCGCTTTTTACTACCATCACTTCCATACCCGGAGCTGCGCGTTGTGTTATAGCCACTTTAGCAATAGAATCTACTGCTGAAAATCTCGACTGGTTATTATCAATATCTGTTGATTGCACAAAGGGCAGAGATTTTGTTTCAATACCGGTGCCTGAAGGAAAATTATCACACACCGTAACAGGCAATTTTCCTTTGGCAACTATTACACCCTTCAATATATCAGCAGCAGCGGTTTGCGTAATTGCATCATCCTGGTAACAGGCAACCAGGTTTTTTGCTTCGCACATATTTTTTACAGCATACGGATTGCCAAACACAAACGTGATGGCTTTATTATCTGCCTGTACCTGGTTAAGCAACTGCACAGCAGTTGAACTGATTCCAAAATTATTGGCAGGATAACGATTGAAATTATGTAACCCTATAATTACTATATCATACCTGGTTTTAAGTAAGGCGGCAATGGTTGCAATACGTGTAGCGTCTTCTTTATAATTAAAATAAAATGCATCCACATTATAGTCTGCTCTCATTCTGCGGGCAAATGCATTATCGCTGCTAACACCAATGCCGAGGTATGCCACTTTAAAATCTTTATCTGTTTTTTTATTCTTTTGGGGGATGAGCAACGGAATAAGATTGTCGTCATTTTTTAAAGTTGTAATAGCATTTTCCGCAATAATTTTACTAATCACGGGTGTTTGCGCATTCAAATCATCAACAAGTTTTACTGTATTTACAGGTTGCGTATTGCTTAACCCATATTTATACTTTGCATGCAATACTTTTTTTACCCTTTCATCTATTTGCGCCCAGCTTAATTCTTTTTTGCGAATAACTTTTTTAATTTCCTCAATACCGGCTGGTATATCGCCCGGTACACAAAGCATATCATTGCCGGCAATCAATGATTCCGCGGAAGCTTTTCCATCAGGGAAAAATTTTTTTACACCCTGCATTTCCAAAGCATCTGTAAAAGTAAGTCCGTTGTAACCCATTTGTTCCCGCATTAATTTGGTTACATTATTGTAAGAGATAGAGGTTGCCCTGTTGGCAGTATTATCAATAGCAGGAATAAACAGGTGAGCAATCATCACACTTCCCACACCTGCTTTAAACATTTCACGAAAAGGATATAATTCCAGCGAATCAAGCTGTGCTACTGTTTTATTAATCACCGGTAAATCATAATGTGAATCCACAGCCACATCACCATGACCCGGAAAATGTTTTGCACACGCCATTACACCCACATCCTGCATACCCTTCATATATGCTATTCCATATGCTGCAACTTTATATTTATTTTCTCCAAAAGAGCGGTCATTAATAACAGGGTTAGCCGGGTTATTATTAATATCAACCACGGGTGCATAGTTTACCTGTATACCCATGCGCTTACATTGTTGTCCCACCCATTTACCATATTGAAAAATGAGCTGCGCATCCTGCACAGCGCCCATCATCATCTGTCGCGGCAATGATTGCACACTATCCATGCGCATACCTAATCCGTTCTCCGCATCTATACAAACCAGCAAAGGTGTTTTAGCTATCGCCTGAAACTCATTCAGATAATTTGCCTGCCTGCCCGGACCTCCCTGGAACAAACAGATGCCACCGATATTATATGTGTTGATGGCATTTTTTACTTCGTCTCCATAAAAAGTAACCACGCCATTACTTATGGAAGATACACGCACAATCATTAACTGCGCTATCTTTTCATCTTCACTCAATGTTGCAAAAACACTGTCAACCCAGGCCTGTTCAGGCAGGCTGCTACTGCGCTGCGCAAATATGGAGAGATATTGTAAAGTAAATAACGTGAGAAAAAAGCACTTTATCATCAGGCGAATTTAAAGAAAATGAGGGAAAGCTCATCCCGGCTTTTTCATTCAAATGAAGCCTTTAGCGCAAAGACTTTACCTGCAAAGATGGGTAAAATGTAGCGACGCCTGATAATGGAGATAGCAGAAATTTGTTTACATTTTCCTTAATGCCTGTTCCAGGTCTCCCAATAAATCTTCTACATTTTCAATGCCTGCTGAATATCGTATCAAGCCTTCGGGAATGCCCAGTAGTCTTCTTTGTTTTTCAGTTAGTTCTACATGACTTGTTGTGCGTGGCGGGCCGGCAAGTGTACTAACTGAACCAAGACTTGCGGCAAGATGTACCAGCTTAAGCTCTGGTAAAACTTTTTTTACATTATCATAACTGCCATCTACTGAAAAACTTAAAATGCCACCAAAGCCTTTCATTTGTTTTTTTGCAATGTCATAACCGGGGTGCGTTTCAAGCCCTGGATAAAATACATCTGTAACTTTGGGATGAGCTTTAAGATAACGGGCAATAGTAAGCGCAGATGAGTTTTGCCGCTCAACTCTTAACTCCAGTGTTTTCATTCCTCTTGCAATCATATATGCGGGATCAGCCTGCAGGCTGGCGCCATTAATTTCCCTGAATTGAAATACTTTTCTTACCAGGTCCTTTCTGCCGGTAAGTACGCCGCCCATCGCATCTGAATGTCCACATAAAAATTTTGTAGCGCTATGTAAAACAAGATCAGCTCCCAGGACTAAAGGATTTTGATTGACAGGCGTGGCAAAAGTATTATCCACCACCACTATAGCGCCTACTTTTTTTGCGGCATCAGACAGCTTTTTAATGTTAACCACTTTTAACGTTGGATTAGTTGGTGTTTCAAGGTAAAGCAGGTCACATCCTTTGGCTATTTCAGCCTCAATCTCTTCGTGATCCGTTGTGTTGCAAAGCTTCACATCAACATTATATTGCGGCAAAAAGTCAAGAAAAATTTTGCTGGTACCTCCGTAAGTATCTTTCAGTGATACAACACGTTTTCCGGGTGTAAGAAATGTAAACAAAGTATTACTGATAGCTGCCATACCAGTTGCAAAAGAAGTAGCCGCCTCTCCTCCTTCCAGTTGGCGTATTTTTTCCTCCAGCATACTTACGGTTGGATTAGTATTGCGGCTGTAAATAAATCCGTCCGTATTGCCGGTAGCTACGTCATACCATTTATCGAGATCATTATATGAAAAAGCTACACTGTTTACCACAGGCGTGGTAACCGATCCATTCACAGAAAACAGATCTTCACCTGCCCAAATAGCTTTTGTTCCTTTTTTGTATGCTGAATAATCCATGTTGCTTAAATATATTTGATTGATGACAGCGATAACAGGTAAAATGTTGTACAATAGCCGTTAGCGCTAAACTTGTATCTTGCAGCCTCAAATATAATGCAGATGAAGCTCTGGCAAAAAGACAATTCTTCCGTAAATGAACTGATTGAAAAATTTACTGTAGGCAGGGACAAAGAATTTGACCTGCTGCTGGCGCAATATGATGTGCAGGGCTCAATAGCGCATGTAAAAATGCTGAAAGAAGTTGGGCTGATGGATGAAAATGATGCGACAGGCGCGGTAAAGGGATTGGAAGCAATTTTAAAAGATATACTGGATTCAAAATTTACTATAGAAGAAGGTATTGAAGATGTGCATTCGCAGGTAGAATATCTTTTAACGCAACGTATAGGCGAAGCAGGAAAAAAAATTCACAGCGGCAGAAGCCGGAATGACCAGGTTGCGGTTGATTTAAAACTGTATCTCCGGGCAGAAGTGTTAACCATTAAAGATGAAGTGAAGGCATTATTCGATTTGCTTATCAGCCAAAGCGAAAAATTTAAAGACAAATTATTACCCGGATATACGCATCTCCAGATAGCGATGCCTTCATCATTTGGCTTGTGGTTTGGCGCATATGCAGAAAGCTTGACTGATGATATGGAATTGCTTGCTGCCGCGTATTATGTAGCAAACAAAAACCCGTTGGGTAGCGGCGCAGGCTATGGTTCTTCTTTTCCGCTCAACAGAACTTTAACTACAGCGCTTTTGCATTTCGGTTCGCTGAATTATAATTCTGTATATGCGCAGATGAGCAGGGGCAAAACGGAGAAGATAGTCGCGATTGGCATCAGCAGTGTGGCAGCAACATTAAGCAAGCTGGCAATGGATGCCTGCCTGTATATAAACCAGAACTTTGGATTTATATCTTTTCCTGATGAACTGACTACCGGCAGCAGCATTATGCCACACAAAAAAAACCCGGATGTATTTGAGCTGATACGTGGTAAATGTAACCGCATACAATCTGCACCAAATGAATTAACGCTGCTTATTAATAATCTCCCTTCAGGTTATCACCGCGATATGCAGTTGACAAAAGAAATTTTGTTCCCGGCTATTGAAGAGTTAAAAGCCTGCATACAGATGACGAAGCTGATGCTCTCCAACATCAGTATTAAAGATAATATACTGGATGATGAAAAATACAAATACCTGTTCAGCGTGGAAGCAGTGAATAAACTGGTAAACCAGGGTGTTTCATTTCGCGATGCTTACCGCCAGGTGGGCAATGATATTGAACAGGGCAAATTTAATTTTGATTATAAAAAGCAATTGCATCATACCCATGAGGGCAGCATCGGCAATTTGAGTAACGATGGTGTTGTTGCGCAGATGGAAAAGGTGTTAAAGAAATTTTGAATTTCATTAAGAAGTATTACTTTATACTACCACCTTACAAATAAACCCTCCATTCAGCAGCGAAGGCTTGTTGTATAAGAACGGCGTTCCATCTGCTCCTGTCATTACCGCGCCGCTGCTTTCTGCAATAGCCTGGCCTGCTGCCGTATCCCATTCCATAGTTGGCCCATAACGGTAATATATATGCGCTGCGCCTTCTGCTATACGGCAAAATTTTAAAGAACTGCCAGCGGCAATGGTTTCAATTACAGGATAGTTTGCCAGCACTGCCTGCTCTTCTTCACTGGCATGCGAGCGGCTACCTATAGCTACCCATTCTTTTGCGTCTTTATCAGCAAACAATTGTTTCCATGGCTCAGCTTCTTTTTTTAACCAGCTTCCTGTTGCAGCGGAGCCATGATACAGCGCATGATAAGCCGGCGCATAAATAATACCCAGCACCGGGCGGTTATGATGCATCAGTGCAATGTTTACCGTGAAATCATCACGGCGATATATAAATTCTTTTGTACCATCCAGGGGGTCTACACACCAATAATATTCCCAGTTTTTTCTTGTTTCATAGGGAACGTCTGCGCCTTCTTCTGAAAGTATGGGAATATGCGGAAACAATGTTGTTAATCCATTTGTAATAATGCTGTTCGATGCTTTATCTGCAATAGTAAGCGGAGTATGATCTGCCTTTACCGATACATGAATTTTATCTCCTGAATGATAGATGTTAAGAATAGCTTTACCCGCCTGCACGGCAACAGGTAATATTGTATTGATTAGTTGTTCATCTATCATCATTGCAGTTTTCTTTTCTTTATGGTTTGAAGAATATCCAGTTGCGCCTGCCGCTTTTCAATATCATTTTTAGGCGCTGTTGCTATAAATTGTTTTTTTCTTTCCTTATTCTCTTCATCGTAGCGCAATATAGCATCTGCACTTATCAGTTCAGGATGTTGAAGTTTGCTGTTTAAAGTATAACCCAATGCCTGCAAGGTATCGCCGGCAACCAGCTCATAAATTTCAATTTCTTCAGCGCTTAATTCTTTCAGGTATTTGTTGGTATTGTTTTGCATCACGGGTTTCTCAAGGTTTTTCCACATATCGCCTGCAGCAGCAGCAGATTTTGAAGAACTGGATGCATGAAATTCCATCATCTCATCCATGTATGCAATATCTAAAAATGCACAAAGATCACGTACACAGTTTTCAGGTTCGGCTACTAATTTTTCATAATTCAATAGAAAAACTTTTTCATCGCCATATTGCTTATACAAATCAAGACAAATATCCTGCTCTTCTTTCCATTGTTTGGCAAGATGATATACATGCTTGTCGCCTACTATCGCTTTCTTAAACGAGAGCGCCACATCTCTTCCATCCCGGTATAAAAATATATATTTAAGATTCAGTCCAAACGTTTCCATTGCCTGTGAGTAGTAAAGATTCTGCATGCTTTTGCAACACCAGTACTGCGCGTTTTTGCTTTTTGCAACTGCTTCGTATATCAATCGGAAAAC
Organism: Chitinophagaceae bacterium; assembly: GCA_020847395.1. Classification (GTDB taxonomy): domain Bacteria; phylum Bacteroidota; class Bacteroidia; order Chitinophagales; family Chitinophagaceae; genus Agriterribacter. The sequence goes on along the minus strand of JADLCD010000138.1, from coordinate 41,118 downwards.
TTCAAAAATATGATAGCGGGTTGATTGTGCAAGCATATCAGCTTTATCAAATTGAACGCCTTCCCACGGCACAGGATTGGCGTTTACATAATCCACCATATCACTCAGCAACAATCTGTAATTACTTTCATTCATCGGCTCATATAATGGTAACAAGGGCATAAAAATATGCAGCAGGTGTGGCGGATGCGGCGCCGCGATAGCGGGATGCTGTTCGAGCATTACACGCAACAGGTTAGAGCCTGAGCGCTGTGTGCCTATAAATTGTATGCCGGGTAAAAACATAGTGTTATTATTTTGAAAAATACCAGATAAGAAATCCGCATAATGCAGAAGATAAAATGATATACACCGGGCTGAGCCTATACCTGAATGAACAGATAAAAGCTCCTGCTGTAATTAAAGCCAATGGTATATTCCAGTTAAGCTGTCCGCCTATTTTAATGGCAGCACCAATAATTAAACCTATTACCACGGCTTTTACACCAGATAAAATATTTTTTGCAAGCACATGTTCTTTTACCTGCAGGTATGCTTTTGCCACCAGCACTTTCAATATAGCCGATGGTGCAAAAATGGCGATGGTGGCCACTATAGCTCCCGTAAAGCCAGCCATTTTATAACCAATAAAAGTGGCGCTTACTAAAATAGGCCCGGGTGTAGACTGGCTTAATGCAATAGCATCTAAAAACTCCTGCTGTGTAAGCCAGCCCATATTACTTACAAACAGTGTTTGCATAATGGGAATCATTACATATCCCCCGCCAAACAAGGTGAGGCTTATGCCTGAAAATAATATGATCAATTTGAGCAGTATATTGTTCGTGTATTGCTGGGCGTTAGTAACAAACAATATAACAAGGCATAATAGTCCCATTAGAATAATAATGGAAAAAATGCCGGGGCGGCGGCTGAACTTGTATTGCTTATTATTGTTATCGCCGGTTAATTTACCGGTATGTAATTTTAAGGTGCTTCCTAATATGCCACCTGCAACAATAAACCCGATGGTTAAAACATAATTGTTGGTGAGCAATATTCCTGCAATGCCTGCAATGCAAATAATGGTTCTGACGGTATTACCCTTTAATTCTTTTACATACAATTGTAAACCTGTAGATAATATGATAGCGCTTACAGCACCCGTAACATAATACATGATTTCTTTAAACTGCTGCTGGTAGCCATATTTAAAATACGCCCACGAAAGCAAAAGCATTGCTATGCAGGCGGGCAGGATTACACCCGTCATACTTATGATTGCCCCTGCAGTTTTGCGCATGGCATAGCCTATATAGGCAACAACGTTTACGGCAAGTGGCCCGGGCAGCAGGCTGCCGATACCTACAGCATCTAATATGGTTTCGTGTTTAAGTGTTTTGTCTTTATCAGCCATTATATTTTTTACAACAGCTACCAAACCCATATGACCTCCAAAAGATACCATACCTATTTTTAAGAAAGTAAAAAACAGGTAACGGAGACTAACAACTGGAGATTGCACGGTTTCATTGCTCATAATGCAAAGATATCCTGTTGCGAAGCTGGTTGAATATACGGATAGTGCATTAGTTTGAAATTTTAAATGCTGTAAAATATAAGTGATATTAACTATAGTATCAAAATTCACTATAATTTCGTGTAGAAACTTGATACTATAAAATATTTTTCTTGTTTATTATAGATAAAATACTAAATCTATTAGCTTTGTATATCAATGCCCGTAAACATTGCAACATTGGAATTGTACAGAATTATTCCATTAACGAATTTGGAGGCTATTCTTGAGCATGGTATTTTTTGTAAAAATGATAAAACTATTGATCCTGCGATATTTGTTTCTATTGGTAATAGAGAAGTTATAGAACAAAGAGGCAGGGCTGTAGTAAAATGCTACCCGGATACGTACGTAAACGATTATGTGCCATTTTACTTTTCGGTAAGAACACCCATGTTGTTTAATATTAAAACAGGTTGGGGAGTCCCTAAATACCCACAAGAAAATATTGTTTATTTGTGTTATAGTATATCTGATTTGGCTACTGAAAATTATCAGTGGTGTTATACGGATGGAAACGCGGCTAAGGAAATATCTAAATTTTATACAGAGTTAAACCAGATTAAGACAAATATAGATTGGAGGGCTATTAACACGCGGGATTTTTCAAGAGACAGGGATACTATAAGAAAAAAGCACGCGGAATTTTTAGTGAAAGGTCATGTTCCAAATAGTCTTATTAAAAGAATTGTTGTATTAAATAACGATAAAAAGATGGAAGTTGAAGGTATCTTGAAGCAAAAAAGAATTGATATTCCTGTAACCTTTAATCCTCAATATTATTTTGAATGAAGTATGTTATTGGCAATTTATTAGATTCCAATGCAGAGGCATTGGTTAACACAGTGAATACCGTTGGAGTAATGGGTAAAGGTATTGCATTACAATTCAAGGAGCAGTTTCCGGTAAATTTTAAGATATATGCTTCAGAATGTAAAGCCAAAAGAGTAGAAATAGGAAAAATGCTTATTGTTAAGGAGAATAGCATGTATGGAGAAAAGACTATAATTAATTTCCCCACTAAAACACAATGGTTTAAAAAATCTCAATACAATTATATTGAAGAGGGATTAAAAGATTTAAAAAGAGTTATTGAAGAATACAAAATAAAAAGTATTGCAATTCCACCTCTTGGGAGCGGAAATGGGGGATTAAAATGGGATAATGTTAAAATACTTATGGAGAAGTATCTCGGGGATTTAAAAGGAGTAGATGTTGAAATATATGAACCCAGTGATACTGTAAAGAAAATTTTGCAGGAACAAAATCAAAGGGATGTAGAACTTAAACCTGGGAGGGCGATGTTGCTCTACGCTCTTTTTAAATATGAAAGACTTGGTGAAGTTGCCAGTGTTTTTGTCGCAAATAAACTTGCGTATTTTCTTCAAAAAAGTGGTGAAAATTTGAAACTACAATTCGTACCATATACTTATGGTCCATATGCACAAGCAGTCGATAAAGTATTATATAGTCTACGAAATAAATATATACATGGGATGGAACAAATGAGTGCCAAGGCATTTGAGCCTTTGCAGTTGAATTATGATAGATTAGAAGAAGTACAAGAATATATGAGAAAAAATCTAAATCCCGAACAGCATGCACGTTTAAAAAACGTTTTTGAGTTTATTGATGGCTTCGAATCTGCCCTTTCCTTAGAAATACTATCTTCTATTCATTATTTATTAGAAGAAAACCCCCAGTTTAATAGTGATGAACTCTTGCAAAAAATTAAAGATTGGAATAAAAGGAAAAGCGAATTAATTGATAAGGAGCACGTTGAAATAGCATTAAAACGAATTAAACAGCATGGTTCGAAATTGAATTTCGCTTAGTTAGTAATCTAAACATTAAAATTCAAACTAATGCATTACTAATATGCGGGAATATCTGTGTAAATAATATTCTTGCACTCTCTTCCGGTAATTGATGCGAAGTGTTCAATGTTCTCCAGGGCTGTAAAGGCGCTTCGAACGCGGAGCCAATGCCTGTAAAATCTTTTATCTCATTATTACGGGCTTTCTTATATAATCCTTTTACATCACGCGCTTCACATATTGATAAGGGGCATTCAATATATACTTCAAAATAAGTATTTCCCAAAATGGAATGAGCGATATTTCTGTGTTGTTGCAAAGGTGTAATGAATGAGCAAATGGTAATTATATTCTTCTGCACAAGTAATTTAGCAAGCTCTGCCGCACGGCGTATATTTTCTGAACGGTCTTTTGTAGTGAAAGAAAGATCTTTATTGAGCGTGTTGCGCAGCGCGTCGCCATCTAATGTTAAGGCAAAATAATTTTCTTCTTTCAATCGCTGTTCTAGCAGTTGCGCTATAGTGGTTTTGCCCGAACCTGATAATCCTGTCAGCCAGATGGCGATGCCACGTTGCTGTAATAAATCATGCTTTATACTTTCGTCTGCCAGTGCAAGTATGCCATCAATATCTCTGTATTCTGAAAACATCTTTTATTCTTTTTCACTTATGATCAGCATCCAGCCTTTTCCTTTCTCAACAGGTATGCTGTCATGCATTGTAAATGTTTTTGCCTCCTGGAAATTTTTTACAGCCGGTGCAGTAATTACAGCTTTGGAAGCATCGATACCCATTTTCTTCCAGTCGATATTTAAAGTAATGTTTGTATCAGTGCTATCCCAGCTTGCAATAGAAACCAATGCTTTCTTATCTCTTTTATATACTGTTGCCAATACTTTTTTGTTGCTGGTACTAACCGGGCAGTTGTCGCTCCAGTAGCCGATCATCTTTGAGCCTCTCATGCCAAAATCATCCCACACTTTCCAGATATTACCCGGATCATTACCATCATAAGGCATGCGGTTCGTCATACCGTATATCATGCCTCTCCAGGGGTTTCCGCCTTTTTCAAGCATCTCACCCATCAAACCAAATGGAATACCACTCACTTCAGTTAAAAAGAAATCAGCGCTGTTTTTTTCATAATCAAAATATTCACCAAACCATAACCTGTTGAGGTAAGGAAAATGCTCCATATACAAATTGGCGCTGTTGTTAAAACCATCGTTCTTATTATATTGGTTGGCAGAATGCAAATCGATAATACCAGGATGCCCGTTCTGCGTCAGCACCCGTTTAGTGCGCTTCATGGTAATGCGGTCAAAAGCTACATCATCGAGATATATGCCATCAATACCCACGTTGTTTACCAGCCAGTTCATGCCTTCAACATAATAATTATGCCAGCGGCTCATACCGCTGTTGATAATGGCCGCGTCTTTGATATCCGGCACAAACCAGGCGGCAATATAATCATCGCCTATATGCTCCTGCAGCCAGCTATAGCCACCGCCCTTGCCTGGTGAATAAATTTCATGACCAAGGCTACGCATCGGGAAAGTTTCATAAGCGCGGTTAGAAACTTCCCGTACCGTATTATATATTTTCACTTTCAGCCCGAGCGCATGGGCAGAATCAATATAGCTCTTCATTTTGCGCCATTCAATAAACGGGTAATTGATCCAGGGATTGATGTCGGTAGCATGATGAATATTGATCACTGTAGATCCCACGGCTTTAACTTCATTAACCGGCGAGTATTTATGATAGAAACGTGTTGCCCACTGAAAATCGGTATTGATGGTATGGAATGGTGTAATGAGTAAGGTGAAATTGTAAAACAGCGTATCGCCTTTTCGCATAAAACGTTCACCGGAATAATTGATAATATTTACCCTGTTGTTTTCTTCCGTTATAGTGATGCCGCCTTTATTATCATTGCCCCATGATGCCGGCAGCAGCAAAGGTTTTTGCAAATAAAAATTAGTGTTCAAAGGGCGACTGTATTTTTCGTCGCGCAGGCTGTATTGCAAGCCCAGGTTAACATTACCGATCCATGCGCCATCCTGGTTTTTGGTGGCAACATCCCATTTCCAGTCAAATGATGATGGACGATAGCCACCTTTTTGTCCAAGCCCCATCATATATTTTGAAGCATCTTTTGTAAAAGGCAATATCAGCGCAATGTCTTTAATGCTAACGTTGTTTAAGGCGGTAAGTTTGACGGTATACAACACAAAACCATCAAATTCCAGTGTTGCACTTACTTCTCTTTTTAAATCATTATTATAGCTCTCGGCTTTCCAGCTAACGGTGCCCGGTTCTTTTGTAATAAACTGTAATCCTTTTTCTTTCCATGCCATTGGATTGATAGCATCCTGTTTTGTAACATTAAGCTGAACGTGCCCGGAAAATACAGGCGAAGGTTTGCTTACAATGTCTGTCATTTCTTTGGAGAAGTAGGATAATATCTGCAACGGAAATCCATTGTCGCCAATTATCACTTTTCTTCCTAATAATTCAATACTTCGCTTTTCAATTTTAAGCGGAGTATATGGAGCAATCACTTTATTTTCCTGCGCTAAAGTTGAGTTGAGCCAATACAGGCGTGATTGTTTCCAGGGTTCGCTTATGCCGCCATCAGCCAGTAATTTATCTGATACATTGATATTGATTTGTACCTGCACATCAGCATTGCTTTTGGAATGTATGGTAGCCCTCCCAGTATCATGTCCTTTTACAGCGGTTTCGGGGATCTGCAATAAACACCACAATGACTGCACTTCACCCGAGGGTATATGTATTTTTTGAGAGAACGGAGTGGCGTTGTATTTAATGCCGGAATTGTTCAGGCACGAAATATTTTTTGCAGCAATAATTTTTCCGGATGATGATTTCAGATCAGTAAAGCTTATGCTTACCTCTTCCAGTTGTTTTATTGCCAGTAGAGCAAGCTGAAAACTATACTGTTCACCTCTCGCAGCATCTCCTGTAAATGATGATGAAGTACCAGCTTTTATCCAGCGGTAGGGTAATTTGTCTTTCATCCGCACCGGAAATTCGCGCTGCTCAGGAAAAACAAGAAAAGGTTTGGATTGATTTTTTTGCAGCAGGGCTTCCGTTTCTGCTTTTGTTGCTGCTACCTCCATCGGGTAGTTGCTGCTGAATTCGTTAATTGCCTGTATTTCTTTTGCGATTGCATTAGCCGGCATATCATAGCTCACCGTTTGCAGCCATTCAGCAGAAGCGGTTTCAACCGCCGGAAGATATACGCCTTTAGGATAGTTAGCCCTGCCCTCATTTTTATAAGGCATATAATAAATGTAGTATATACCCTTACCTGAAGCGGGTTCAAAATAAATATCGCCGTTTTCGCTGGTAATATTTTTTGCGGCCGCGTTCATGATAACTTGCTGCGTTTGCCCATCCTGAACAATTATTTTTTTTGTTGCGGCATTATCATCACGCCTTCTCCAGGGAATATGTACTTTGGCGATATTGCCTGCACCATCAAAGCTTACAAGCACCCTGTAATTGCCCAATGAGTCTGCATTCCACTCGTTTGAACCGTTTTTGTACAATAATTCCTGGGAGAAAGAAATATAATAAAATAAAACAAACAATGAGAGTATAAACAACTTTTTCATCAGTACAATTTTAAATCTGCAGTTTTGCCGCAATCATTTTTGCCGGGAATAGCTCAATACATTCCGCCTGTCCAAAAGTTTTTTAATGTGAGCGTTTCATACACTTTTCCACGCTGCAAAGTGAGCAATAAAAAATAAATATAGCTGAATAAAAGTGATGCAAATTATCGCAAACGTTTGTGTGATTTCTTTTTATGAAACTCAAAACTGTGAATAAGCATTGGTTGATTGATTAACTTTACGTTAATTAATCATGATGTGACGTACGTGCCGAAAGCCACTTTAAATGAGAAATGACTCACTCATAAACTACTGCTGGAAAGATTTCGTGGAGAACGAAAGCCGTGACGCTTACTATACATTATACAGGCATTACTACGCTTATTTCTGCTATATCGGCGTAAAAAAAAGTATGTCAACCGAAGCGGTAAAGGATACGATAAACGATGTATTTCTTTATTTGTGGGAAAAGCGAAAATCGCTTGACCATGTCAATAATCCTCATAATTATATTTTAACTTTCTTTCATAGGAGTGTTTTAAAAAAACTTCAGCAGCCTGATGTGTTGCTTGATGAAACAGATGAAAACACTGTTTTAATATATGAAGCTTTTACAGAACCATCTTTTGAAGAAAATTTACTGGAGAAAGAGAACAATGAAAGTTTGTCGAGGATTGTGAACAGGCACCTCAACTTCCTGCCGCGCCAGCAGCGTGAAATCATGTACCAGAAATTTTTTCTCGGATTATCTTATGCTGAGATCGCCAAAGCAAATAAGCTTTCCGTAAATACGGTATATAATACGGTGTACAGCGCTATACAAAAGCTCCGTGCTTCCATACCGGTAAGGGTGATCGCCTCCCTTATATCAGCCTGCACAGCCTTTTTTATATTTTTTTCCTGAAATAATAGTGAAAAATCCCGGTTGCCTGCTCTATTACAAAAAAAGCAACCATGCTACATCTGAATGATGAGGAACTGCTGGCAGATGAGGGTTTTATAAATTATTGTTTGGGGCGGAATGAAACTGATGTTAAAAAATGGAACAAACTAATACTTGATAATCCTGCAGATGCAGTACGCTTAGATGAATTACGAACACTGGTTCTATTAACAAGCCAGGGTATTCAAAATATAGAATTGAAAAACCAAATAACTGAACTGGGAAGAAGGATAGATTTATCTGAAGGAGAAGCCGTTGCTATAACAGGGTCAGTTTACAAAAGACGTTCCATCGGATGGACGCTGATGACCGCTGCAGCCTGTGTAGTGCTTATTATTGGAACCACCATTTTTTACCGCTCACAAAACCGAACAGTTCCTGCTGATTCGCCTCTTTCTTATATTACCAGGCTTGCAGAAAAAAAATCACTTGTACTTCCTGACGGCAGTAAAGTTATCCTGAATGCAGGCAGTCATATTTCTTTGGCACCCGATTTTGGGCAAACCGATAGAAAAATATTACTGGACGGGGAAGCGTATTTTGATGTGGCGCATGACACCACAAAGCCTTTTATAGTGCAAACCTCAAGCATGGATGTAAAAGTGTTGGGAACAGCCTTTAATGTAAAAGCATACGCAACAGATGCTACTTACGAAACCTCCCTGATACGCGGTAGCATACAACTCTCCCTGAAAAAGGAGCATAAAACGATATTATTGCATCCTAATGAAAAGTACGTGCTAAAGGAAGAAACGAAAAACATATCTGCCGCTACTGTAAACACATCAGGCATTACCCCAAAAAGCACTCAGCTTCCGGAAGGGTTGGTGCCGGTTAAAATAGATAAAAAAGATACGAGTATAGTGGAAGTATCGTGGACGGAAAATAAACTGGCTTTTGCAGATGAGCCATTGGACGAGGTGGCGAAAAAATTAGAAAGATGGTACGGGGTAAAGATTGAAATAACCGATGCCGGCATTGCTAAAAACGCCTATACAGCCTCTTTCAGAAATGAAGACATTATGAATGTGCTGGCGGCATTGCAGTTTTCAAGACCCTTTACATTTAAAAAGGAGAACGATGAAATAATAATTTCTAAATAAAGGAGGATGGTAGTACATCCCCCTCTGAACGGCTTAAGGATCCAGATCTCTTAGCAGTAAACAACTGGATTCCTCTATTTTTAACCGAAACATATCTAAGGTATGACAAAAACGGCTATTAGTCCAAAACATCCGTTGCGCCCGGTGTATAAGGCGCTGATGCTTATGAATGGTATCACACTTTTTTTTCTTGCGCTGAGCCTTCAGGTATCGGCCACTGGTTTCGCCCAAGATAAAATAAATCTTGAGGTGAACGGGATGCCGCTTACAGAAGTGCTGAAACAAATTGAAAACAATTCTGTTTTCCGGTTTGTATACAGTACAGATGCGTTGCAGCGTAAAGTAATCGGCAAAGCAAAATTTAAAAAAGCGGAACTATCCAGCGTGATGGAATACCTGCTTGACAAAACTTCGCTTACGTATAAAATGATTAATGACAGCCTGGTATCTATTGGTGAAAAAAAGGAAGGGGTGACCTATGACAGGAGCGCCGAGTTAGCCACCATTAAGGGAACGGTTACCGATGAAAAGGGAAATCCTTTGGCAGGCGTATCTGTTTCGGTGAGCGGTACAAAACGCGGCGCCATCGCGGATGAAAAAGGAAACTTTACAATTGACGCGCAACCCGGCGCAACCCTGGAGTTTAGCATTGTAGGCTATAAAACATATACGGTTAAAATAGGCAATGCAACCACGCTTAATGTTAAGCTTAGTCCCGACGCGTCTGATTTAAACAATGTAGTGGTTGTAGGATATGGTACGCAAAAGAAGAAAGACCTAACAGGCTCTATCGCTTCTGTTTCAAGTGACCAGATGAATCTTGGAGGCGCTACCTCGAATGCCGCTCAGGCAATACAGGGCCGTGCATCCGGCGTGCAGGTTAGCCAAACCAACGCTGCGCCCGGCGGACAAACTATTGTTCGTATTCGTGGTGGCAATTCTATTAAGTCAACCAATGAACCATTATATGTAGTGGATGGATTTCCGTCTGAAACAGGTATTGATATAGCGCCCGGCGATATTGAAGATATACAAATACTAAAAGATGCTTCTGCAACCGCTATCTATGGCGCACGTGGCGCCAACGGTGTAGTAATGATTACCACTAAAAGAGGTAAGGCAGGTAAGCCTGTTATTCAATATGATGGTTACTATGGTACGCAGAAAATTTTGAAAGGGTACGATAAAATGACCGGGCTGGAGGATATGCAGACTACAAATGCTAAAGCAATAGAAAAAGGTAATCCCGCATACTATAGTGCTACAGACCTGGCGAGTGGTATTAATAATAATTGGTTTGAGTTGGCTACACGTGTAGCTGCTGTTCAAAGCCATAGCCTAAGTGTAAGCGGTGGAAATGAAGACACCAGAGTTTCTTTGTCGGGAAATTATTTTTCACAGGAAGGCGCTCTTAAAAAAACAGATTACGATCGCTATTCGGTTCGTTTGAATGTTGATAAAAAATTCAGCAATAAATTTAAAATGGGGGCTAATATTTATGTAGCCCGTTCTTTTTCGAAGTTTAAAGCGTATGATGGTACTATAGTACCTTCTAATGTTATGTATGGTATTTTAGTTGCTTCTCCAGCTATTCCTGCATATAATGCCGATGGTTCCTTTGCCAGGTTCAGGGGAAGGGATAATCCGCTGGCATGGTTATTAGCACCTACCAATGACAGGTTTGGAAATAAAATAGACGCTAATGCTTTTGCAGAATACGAAATTATTAAGGGATTATCATTAAGAGTAAATGGAGGTACTGAATATGTTGCTACAAAGGAAGGCACTTATCTGCCAACCGACCTTGTAGATGGCGAAAAAGTAAAAGGGAAGGCCAGCGTAAGCGATGTGAATGCGGTACGTAATCTTGTAGAGGCTTATTTTACTTACCAGACAAAGTTTGCTTACGCACATTCTTTAAGTGTTACAGCCGGGGTATCCAGCCAATCGGATGTTGCCTATACACATTATACCCAGGTACAAAAATTCAGCACCGATACTTATTTATATAATAATCTTGATGCAGGTACAGAAAAGCTTGCTTCACAAAGTTCCCGGATAGATGTAAAGTTAGCCTCTGCTTATGGCAGATTAAATTATGCGTATAACGATAAGTATCTTGTAACATTTACTTTACGTCGTGATGGTTCTTCACGTTTCGGCGCTAATAATAGGTTTGGTTATTTCCCCTCAGGATCTTTGGCATGGCGCGCCAGCAACGAAGAGTTTATCAAATCGCTCAACGTTTTTTCAAATTTAAAATTCAGGGTTAGTTATGGTGTAACCGGTAATGATCGTATAGGTAATTATATTTACATGAGTACATTCGGACCTACCAACGTTACATTAGATGGACAGAATTCTTATGGCGGTGTTGTTGCAACAAGGCTTCCAAATGCAAATCTTAAATGGGAAAGTACATCGCAGTTTGATGTCGGCGTGGATATGGGCTTCTTTGATAACCGTTTGGGAATAACTGTTGATTACTATAAAAAGAAAACGAAAGATCTTTTATTAGATATTCCTATTGGAGATTGGCAGGGATTTTCTACGCAAACAGTGAATGCAGGCGCTATTGATAACAGGGGAATTGAATTATCTATCAATACAGAGAATATAAGATCAGGTAATCTTAAATGGAATACCACATTAAATTTCGCTTACAATAAACAGGTATGTATAGATCTTGGTGGACGTGACTATATTATTACTCAAACTGCAAATCCATATGGTGGCCGCGCTGTAGATTTTACAAAATTAGCTCCGGGAAAAGAATTGAGTATGTTTTTTGGATATGAATATGCGGGCGTTATTAAAGCCGGTGAAACATATAGTCCCCAGCCCGACTCAAAACCTGGTGACCCCAAATATGTTGATATGAATAAGGATGGTAAAATTGATGCCAATGACAGAACCTATCTTGGCAACGCCAATCCTCATTATATATATGGCTTAAATAATGATTTTAGCTATAAAGGAATTGAACTCACTATTTTCTTTCAGGGTGCCGCTGATTTTAGTTTATATAATGCAAACAGGTTGATGTTGGAATCGGGGCCTGGTAAAGACGCGTTGAAAAGATGGACAACCACTAACGATAACACCGATATACCCAGGGATGGTTATGCTATAAAATACGGAGGTTATATAAATTCAAGGTTTATTGAAAAAGCATCTTATGTACGTTGCAAAATGATAACACTCGGGTATAACCTGCCGCTTGCAAATACTTTTTTACGAAGCATAAGAAATGTAAAAGTCTATGGGTCGGTTCAGAATTTATTTACAATTACAAAGTACAAAGGCTCAGACCCTGAAGTGAATACACGGGGTGGAGACGCTAACCTTGCAGCAGGTTTGGATTATACAGCGTTTCCTGCTTATCGTTCTGTTACTTTTGGACTAAAATTGAACTTTTAATCCCAACCTTAAAAAGATTTTTATGAAACGAATATATATTATACCAGCGATATTAATTTTCTTCGCTTTTTCCTGTCAAAAATTAGTAGAGCCTAAAGTATACAGCGTACTTACAGAAGATAATGCATTTATAACACGGGATGATGCTGTCGCTGCTGTAAACGCGGTGTATTCCAGGCTGAAGCAACCAAGCGGACGTTCAGATTCATGGATGTATTACGCGGGTTTCCAGGTAACCATTAGCGATCTTACTACTGATGAAGGGCATGCGAGTTCAGGAGGTGATGTTGGTTTGATGTCGGACTGTCAATGGTCAAGCTCGAATACCTACCTGGCTTTTGCGTGGCAGCATCAATACAAATTGGTTTCTGATGCGAATAACGGGTTGTACTACATTCCTAAAATGGAAAAAATCACTGACGAAGAAAAAACACAGTTTGTTGCTGAATTAAAATTTTTGCGTGCTTTAGGATATGTTGATCTCACAGACGCTTTTGGCCCGGTAATATTGATGACAGAAGATTCGGTAGCTAAAAACATACAGAGCCCGGATTATGAATCAAAGCCTTCACCATCAAGCGTTGAAGATGTTAATAAAGTAATTATCAGTGATCTTGAATATGCTGCCCAACATTTACCGGTAAATTATGAAGACAATGCTATTTATTCAACCAATGATGTAGGAAGAGCAAGTAAAGGATCGGCACTTACTTTATTAGCCAAATTATATATGCGGGAGCATGAGTGGCAGAAAGTAGTTGATATTACAGCCCAGATTCAGGCATTGAATCAGTATAGCTTGTACCCAAGTTATGCTGGTTTATTTGCAGAGAAGAATAAATGGTGTTCAGAAAATATTTTCAGCGCTTTAGCAAATGCTTTAAACGATGGTGTTGAAATAATGAACCATTTCGGCCCAGTAAATAATCCACAGGTTACAGACCGCTGGGGGTACTTTGGGGCAACATGGTATTTCTGGAATACGTTCGCATTAAATGATGACCGCAGGGAAATGTTTTACTATGATTATATTGGTACTGACGGATTACATTATATGCAAGCCCCTCCCGGGCAAACCACACCACCTGACGGGTATTACTATATGCCTGATGTTTCCACAAAAAAATATGCTGATCCCAATGGTTCAACTACTTATTATGATGGGCATGTTTTTCCTATTCTTCGATACGCGGATGTGTTACTAAGCCGGGCAGAAGCGTTGAATGAAATTAATGGCCCAACCAAAGAGAGTGTTGATCTTATCAACGAGGTAAAAGGACGTTCACATGCTACACTTTTGGGAGTTGCTTCCACTTTTACAAAAGAATCGTTACGGGATGCGATTGTACGGGAACGGGGATGGGAGTTTTTCTTTGAATGCAAACGCCGCCAGGATCTGATTCGTACCGGAAAATACCAGGATGTTGTAAATACATATCTTGTGGCTATTGGCAAAAGCGCTATAATAGACATTAATAAAAATAAGTACTTTCCTTACCCGCAGGCACAGGTTGATCTTAATCCCAATCTTAGCAATGCCGACAGATAATATTTATCTTTGGCTGGTCTTCGGGTAGTCAGTAATAATAATAAACGGCAGGGTTAACACTCTGCCGTTATCTTATAATAAGATAGATATATGCATCATTCAATTTACACAAAAAAAAACAGCGGCCTTTTTTTGCAATTAACAGCGTTTGTTTTTACTATGCTTTTTTTTTATGGCTGTTCCAGTAATTGTGCACAAAAGGTTTCCGAAATAAGGCTGAGTTCTCCCGGCAACAATGCCATAAGAGTAAACGTAGCGGTATTCACTACAGATACGCTTGATACATATATTAAGTATTGGGTTAAAGACGGAAATACAGAGGTATTTAATTCACCTCTTTCCAAACATCAACTTCATCACAATCTCATTCTTACCAATTTAAAAGCACAGGAAACATACGAGTACAGCGTAGTAACTAAAAATAATAATTGTGAAGCAACAAGCAAAACATATTCTTTTAAAACACAAGATTATCCCATTTGGATAAAGGATGCGTTTAAAGTGATCTGCCCAGATACGCTGGCACTTCCAGCAAAATTTAAAGATGGTTATGTGATGGTTTACCGGCGCGAGCTTCCGGGTATATTCTACTTTCTCAACTATAATGGTGAAATTGTATGGTATCACCAGGTAAATGAAACCGGCGTAAAAGTGGCACATTTTACCGATAACAAAACTATTCTTTCCATACTTGGAAACGAAACCTACGAAACCAGTTATGGTGATGAGATTTTGGAAATTTCTTTAACCGGAGATACTATTTTTCATCTTAAAAAAGGCCAGAAAGATTTACAACAAACTATTCATCATGAAATACTTTTAACGCCCGAAAATAATATTGCAACCATTTCGGTAGAACAAAAGATAATGGATCTTAGTTCTGTTGGAGGCACAAAGAATGATACAATTAAAAGCGATGGTATTTTGATACTTGATCGGTCCGGGAAAAAAGTATGGCAATGGAGTATTTTTGATGTACTGGACCCGTTGAAAGAAAAAAATATTGTAAAAGAACATAAGGACTGGATGCATGCTAACAGCCTTGCGTATGACAAGGATGGCAATTTTTTATTATCATTTTACAATAACGGGCAGATATGGAAAATTGATTCTAAGACAGGAAAGGTTATTTGGAAGTTTGGTAAAGGAGGCAATTTTGCCATACCCAAAGAAATGATTTTTGATCAGTCTCATGCAGTGCATTTGAATAAATTTGGTGACCTGATGTTTTTTGATAATGGCACCAGTAAAAAAGTCTCACGTACTTTGTCTTTTACTATCAATGAAAGTGAAAAAAAGGCAAGCGCTGTTATTAATACTATACTGCCTGCCGATACCTATAATGAAAGAATGGGCAGTTCTTACCTGGTTGCTGATACTACATTGCTCACCTGTGCTTCTAAACGTAATGCAGTTTTGCTTACCAATATGAAAAGTACTTTTTTATGGATGCTGCGAACCGGTACTTCACCTTATAGAGCGGAATTTATATCAAAAGAAAAACTTGCTCCTTTTATTGAAAGATAAATGGCAAGAAAACTCCAACACAGTCCATTTTTATTAATGCGCCTGTTTTATGCAATTGGGTTACTCAAGCTATAGATGCAAATTGAAAATCTCCACCAGTTTCTTTGGTTGTGGTGTATTTAGGATTAGTTCTTCGTCATTTTGGATGACTACGGCGTAGCAAAAAGGGAAAATCCTCTGGCAACTGAATTGCTATTTTGTACCGTACAGGGCGGAGTATATACCAGGTGAGGTATGGAACAGGTATAAAACAGTTGAATAACAACAACTATATGATGAAAAATCAAACAGGACGAGCATCAAAAATTACTCGTTAAACCATTCCGTTCGCTGCTGCTATGCATTTAATTGTGTTGTGATAAATAACCCTTCTCCCAAAGTTTAAGAATTGCCTGTAAAAATTTCTTCCACTATCTTCGCAGCGCAAATTTTTCCTCTCTATGGCACAAAAATACAAGCGAATCCTCCTGAAACTCTCCGGCGAATCCTTAATTGGCAATAGCGGCTTTGGTTTAGACCCCGTTGTTCTAAAGCACTATGCACAGGAAATTAAATCTATTCACGATGCAGGCGTGGAGGTAGCTATAGTAATTGGCGGTGGCAATATTTACAGGGGGATGAATGAATCTGAAACAGGCATAGAGCGGGCACATGGCGATTATATGGGAATGCTGGCAACCGTAATTAATGGTATGGCATTGCAGGCCGCTATGGAAAAAGAGGGATTATATACGCGCCTGTTGAGTGCTATAAAAATGGAACAGATAGCGGAACCTTATATCCGCAGGCGTGCAATGCGTCATCTTGAAAAAAAGAGAGTGGTAATTTTTGGTGCCGGCACCGGTAACCCTTATTTTACTACAGATACCGCAGGCTCTTTAAGAGCAATAGAAATAAAGGCGGATGTTATATTGAAAGGAACAAGAGTGGATGGTATATATACTGCGGACCCTGAAAAAAATCCTGACGCAACTAAATACGAAACCATTACATTTAAAGAGTGTATTGATAAAAACCTGAAGGTGATGGATATGACAGCTTTCACCCTTTGTATGGAAAACAAATTGCCGATTATTGTTTTTGATATGAACAAACCCGGCAACTTACTTAAGGTGGTAAATGGAGAGAATGTGGGAACCTTGGTGAAGTAAAAGCAACCCATCCTAATCTTCCCAAAGGGAAGGAATGCTACGCACAGCCCTGGCTTGTCAAAGTTGATTATTAATTTATGCCTTTGTGAATCTTCGTGTCCTTGTTTCAACCAGGTTTCCCGCAGCGCACGCAACGGAGCAGCGACGCAGAGGGAAATATGCTTTCTCTTCCATTTTCAAATCTCCAAATTTTCAAATTGCTTTCACCCAAAGAAAACCTCCGTGTAACTTCCTGCCTCCCTGTCTCCGTGGTTCATTCAAATTTTCACGCAAAGAAGCTAAGGAAGCAAAGTCCGCAAGGAACATCTCCGTGCAACTCCGTGTTCTCCCCGTCTTCGTGGTTCATTCAAATTTTCACGCAAAGAAGCTAAGGAAGCAAAGTCCGCAAGGAACATCTCCGTGCAACTCCGTGTTCTCCCCGTCTTCGTGGTTCATTCATTTTCAAATTAAATTGCCTAACTAAACAAATACGCTATATCTTCTTCCGTAAGTGATTTCACGAAGCTTTCATCTGCTGATACCAAATCTTCAGACAATTTCTTTTTCTTTTGCTGGAGGTTGATGATTTTTTCTTCGATAGTATCCTTACAAATCATCTTATAAGCAAATACATTTTTGGTTTGCCCTATGCGATGCGTACGGTCAATTGCCTGGTCTTCCACGGCAGTATTCCACCACGGGTCAAAAAGAAATACATAATCCGCCGCGGTTAAAGTAAGCCCGGTATTGCCGGCTTTAAGACTGATTAAAAATAGCGGCACTTTATTTTCCGGCTCCTGGAACGCATCCACCATTTCAGTTCTTTTTGCAGGAGGCGTTTGCCCGTCAAAATGATAAAAAGCAAAACCACGCTTTGTACATTCTGCCGCCAGCAAATGCAGCATAGAGCTGAATTGAGAAAACACCAGCGCTTTATGCGATGACACAATATTCGTTAACTCGTCCATCAACACCTGCATCTTTACAGATTCTGAGCAGGGTATCTGTTTATCAGCTTCAGGAAGCAATAAAGGCGAACTGCATACCTGCCTCAGCTTCGTCATGCCCTGCAGAATAGAAAACTTACTTTTAGACAAACCGTTTTTCTCCACTTCAAGAAAGATACTTTTGCGTGTTTGCTGCAAAATATTTTCATATACATCGCGCTGCAAACCGTTCATTTCGCACCACAATATCGATTCTGTTTTGTCTGGTAAATCTTTTGCCACCTGCTCCTTTGTGCGACGTAAAATAAACGGCGCGGTTAATTTTTTTAAAGCGGCTACTTTTTCTTCGTCCTGCCTGCTGTCAATTGGTTCTGCATATTCTCTTTTAAAAAATTCCCTGCTGCCAAATAAACCCGGCACAACAAAATTGAGTTGTGCATATAGGTCAAAGGTATTGTTCACCACGGGAGTGCCGCTAAGGGCTAAACGAAAATCAGCGCGTATTTTCATGACCGCCTGCGCTATTTGCGTAGAAGGATTTTTAATGTTGTGGCTTTCATCAATTACAGCTATACCGTAGCCTTGTTCCGCTATATCATCTGCATTATTACGCATGGTGCTGTATGTGGTTATAATTACGTGATGCTGAGCGTGAGTAAGCGATTCTTTTTTACGGTTGGTGCCGTGGTATACCATTGTTTTTACAGCAGGTGCAAATTGTTCAAACTCTTTTTGCCAGTTATAAATAAGTGATGAGGGGCAAATGATAATATTTTTTGAAGAAGGTTTTTTTGTGATATAAGATACGATAGCTGCTATACTCTGTAATGTTTTCCCCAAACCCATATCATCTGCCAGGCAAGCCCCTGCGCCTATTTCATTCAACAGCAACATCCACTCATAACCCTTTTGCTGATAAGGACGCAGTTGTGCATGTAATGCATCGGGCAACGAATATTGCAAACCTTCTTCGCGTTGCCATTGCAGCCATTTGCTCCACCAGCTTTTTTGCACAGCCTGCCTCAGCAGCATCTCACCACCTGCGTTTTCTTCGGTTGCCACCGCCATCCATCGTAATACTTCTATTTCATTATTATTAATTTTTCCATGCTTTACTATTGACGCATATTGCCGCATCCACGCCTCACCTAACACGCCAAGAGAGCCATCTTTCAGTAACAATGCTTTTTGTCCGGCCAACAACATTTTCTGTAACTCTGCCAATGGCACTTTTTCTTTACCGAATGAGAGGTTCATTTCATACACAACCCATTGTTCATTTTCCCGAACGGGTTTCATTTCAGTAAGCGCTTCGTGTGGTGAGTAACGAAAATGTTTCAGCATATCCATACCCACAATCTCAATATCCATTTGCAGCAGTTGATGATACACTTTCATGAACCATTGCTTTTTCTGCGCATCAGCAAAGGAGAGGTAATAATAACCATTTCGCTGGTTGGCAAAATTAGGATGAAGCGCAACAAGCGTTTTTACAAAACCGTCTTCTGCCGCTTTATCGCGTTTTATAATTACAGTTTCACCATCTTTCACTACTTCAAAGCTGTCTTTCCATTCACCTTCCGCTACCGTTCCATCATATACCCATTGTGGGGTGAGCATTAAAAAAGCATTATTCAATTCACTTAGCAAAAGCCGGTTAACAGGTTTAATAACCACCTTGTTAACCGGGAAGTGATTGTTCCTGTTTACAGGATAATTTTTCTCCAGGTCTGCAAGAATATGTTTGGCAAACTCCTGCGGATCAGCAGCATAACCCGCAACAGGCAGTGATTTTATTTTTTCAAGGGTTAAATAATCACGGTAAGCAAGGATAAAATATTCGCTTTTGCTTTCCAGCAAAAATTCAAACCGGTTAAATGAATGTAGCGTATATGCTGTGCCATTCAATACAACATTACAATGCAGTGAGAGCAAATCCTTTTTTTTATACACTTCAAATTGCAGGGAGGGCCTGAATGTGCTGAAGGAGCAGGGGCCGGTAAGAAAACTTTTTTTACCGAACTGTGGCTTTTTCTGATACCATTTTACCAGTGAAAAGTATGGCTTAAGCGTTTCGAACGCTTTATGCCAGTAAGCCGCTATGTTTTTTTCATAGAAAGCATCCCAGGTGATATCCGTTCTTTGCACACTATGCAAATGTTTAAGATGCTGCGTCTGTTCCACAATAGCTTCTTCACAACAATCCATTAAAATATCTCTGAAGGGTTTGGGTGCATCTCTGAAAACCTTACGCACAAGCGACCAATCCAATACCTCCGTATTAAGATTGATCGTTGCTCCCTTCTTAACAATATTCAATTTGTTTATAACTGGCGAACCACTTAAAAAATCGCCGGGAGAAATCTGTAAAACAACAAGCTCCTTTTTATCCATCACTCAAAAATTATAACACAGGGCGACAAAAATAAAAGGAATGGCGATATATAATGCGTATGATAAAAATTTAAACGAAAGTTTTTTGAGGTTACCTTTGTGGCAATTACTTTAACAACCAGCTATGGCAGATAAATCTATTGCAGATATACGCATCAGTTACTCCAAAAAACAATTGCTTGAAGAAGATGCGGAGCACGACCCTATTCAGCAATTCGGCAAATGGTGGAAAGAAGCCATTCAATCTGAGATACCGGAAGTAAACGCGATGACACTTGCCACCGCTTCCGCAGATGGTATACCTTCTGCAAGAATTGTTTTGCTGAAAGATTTTTCTGAAAAAGGCTTTACTTTTTTCACCAATTACCAGAGCTTTAAAGGGCATCAACTGGCTGACAATCCTAAGGCATGTATTGTATTTTTTTGGAAAGAATTAGAACGCCAGGTGCGCATAACAGGTTTGGTGCAGCAGGTGCCGGCAGAAGAAAGCAATACTTATTTTCATTCAAGGCCCGAAGGCTCACAAATTGGAGCGCTTACCTCACCCCAAAGCCATGTAATTGAAAACCGGCAATGGCTTGATAATTTATATGAGAAAAATTCAACACTTTTTGCCGGCAAAAAAATTGAACGCCCTGATTATTGGGGCGGCTACATTGTAAGACCGGTAGTTATAGAATTCTGGCAGGGAAGACCAAGCCGCCTGCACGACAGGTTGCAGTATACGCTGCAGGAAAATAGCGAATGGAAGATAGAAAGGTTGGCGCCTTAAGCTGCTTCGCTTTATGCGCCGTGTAAAATAGTTTCTATAAAATAAAACTGCGAAGCATATACTTCGCAGTCATTCCTAACATAAATTAGTGTATTGATAACTGTTATGCAGATTTTTTTGCAGCGGCTTTCTTTGGTTTGGCTGGTCTGCTTTTGCCAAATGAACCTTGTGCAATTTTACCTTTCTTGGTTTTTTTATCTCCTCTACCCATAATTGTAAATTGAATGATGTTTAAAACAGTATGGCAAAAAATAAAAAAGCAAGATACAAGATATGCATCCTGCTTATAAGTTACTGAATATGCTGTTATAATTTAGCTGATAATTCTTTACCGGCTTTAAAGCGGGCAACTTTTTTTGCTTTAATTTTAATAACCGCGCCGGTTTGAGGGTTACGGCCATTGCGTGCTGCACGTTTAGAAACTGAAAAAGTTCCGAAACCCACCAGTGTTACTTTACCACCACCTTTCAAAGTTTTGGTAACAGCTTCAATGAAAGAATCCAATGAATCGTTAGCCTGGGTTTTTGTGATGCCGGCATCATCAGCAATTTTTGCGATTAATTCTGCTTTGTTCATGATATATTGTTTTACAAATGTATTTAGGTGGGCAAATATAGATGCTTTTTATATCTGGCAAAATTTTTCTGCTATTAAATAATTATATCAATGCTCCTGAACCCGCTGTGGATAAGGGTTATAAGGATTTATATGAAAAGAAAAAAGTTTAACAGCCTGGCTACAATCTGCTGAAACCTGCTACAGCATTGAGTTTCAGTAACTATATGAATAAATGGCTTACAGCCTTTATTTGCCTCAGCTATGGTTTGCTGCACTTATTATATTGTGCTATTTTCCACAATTAGTTAACAAGCTGCATTACTGTGCGGAATGAAATGCTTTGATTTCCCCAGCGGTTGATAGCTTTTTCACGCAGCGCCGCAGCATGCAATCGCATATATGCCTCGTATTTTCCCAGGCTGCTGAAAAAAAATTGTATAGTGAATGTTGGCCCTTCATCCTCGTGCTGTTCAAGCAATTTGAATATTTTATGTTCGGCAAATAATAATGTTGCCAGCATTTCCGGTATATGCTCTTCCTGCTGCCACTTCAACCATTCATCAGCAATTTGCCAGGTAACTTTTGTGGTGATATTATATACTACCATGCTTTCAATTTAAACAAACTTATGTGTTAGTGCTGAGTTGATTTATATCAATGTTCTAATCAAAAAAATACGGGTTTTAATTATATGCTGGCAATCCTCTGTTGTGGCAATCAAACAATATATCCCTCAACAATTGATAAAGATCAACAAACAAAGCATTCTTTTCATCGATACTATCCAACCACAAATCGAAAACTAAATCCCGTTTATTTACTTCAAACTTATTTGTACATGATTTAAATATACTATATAAAAAAATTATAAATGATTGATAATCATAAAATTATAAAATAAAAACATCAATTACCCCTAATAATTTATAATAAAAGCACTAATTATTAATAGATATATCCCTAAATACACAATAAGCAATAACACTTACTCGCCCCCGTTTAATTATACGCATGAAGTTCTTAAAGCAAAATGTTATGAAAAAATTTTTACTTCTTTCTTTTAATGTTTTAGTGTTTGCACTCGCTGCAAATAGCCAGTGTACTCCTACAGGAAATCAAACTACATATGGTACAAACAATGTATGGATTGGTTATGTATACAATAACTTAAACCTTACTACCTACAGAGGTTATGTAAATGAAGGCAGCACCTCAAGCCCAAATTTTGATGAAAGTTTTGGTGGCGATAATGTTACCTACAATACTACCTCGTGTAGCGTACAAACAGAAACTTTTAGTGTTCGCTATAAACTTACCAAAACATTTGCAAGTGGTACCTACACTTTTGTTGTAGGTGGTGATGATGGATACAGGTTAAGTTTAGATGGTGGCTCAAACTGGGTTATCAATAGTTGGGTTGACCAGAGTTATGCTACAACAACTTATACCGTTACTTTGAATGGTACATATAATATGGTGTTGGATTTTTATGAAAACGGTGGCTCAAACAGGATTTCATTTTCTGTTGCAACAGTATGTAGCGGAACAGAAAACACTGCTTTATACGGCAGTAACAATGTGTGGTATGGCTATATTTATGATGGAATAAACTTTGATATTTACTCTGGCCGTGTAACAGAAGGCATTGCTTCAAATCCTAATTTTGACGAAAGTTTTGTCGGAAGCAACACTACCTACACTACCAGTGCCTGCGCTGTGCAAACAGAAACGTATAGTGCACGATATAGATTAACGAAAACATTTGCAGCAGGTACATATATGCTTACCGTTGGTGGTGATGATGGTTACAGGTTAAGCATTAATGGCGGCGCTACCTGGATTATTGATAACTGGAACCTTCACTCTTACACTACAACTGCAACCTCGGTTTCTCTTAATGGTTCTTACAATTTGGTTTTAGAATATTATGAAAATACTGGTGATAACAGGGTGAGCTTTAATCTTCAAACCTTATCGCTTTTACCGGTTTCGCTGGAAGCTTTTACCGCAGTTGAAAAAAATAATGCTGTTGAATTAAACTGGACTATTGCAGGAGGAAGTAACCCGGATATTTTTGAAGTAGAAAGAAGCGCAGACGGAAATGCCTTTTCAGCTATGCAGAAAATAGCAGGAACTGTTAATAAAACAACATATACTTATACTGATGCGCATCCTGTAAGCGGTGTAAGTCATTATCGTCTTAAAATAACTGACCTTACCGGCGTAGTTACCTATTCAAAAGTAATATCTGTACGGTTAGCAGTTTCATCGCAGCAGGCGGTTAATATTTACCCTACAGTAGTAACCGATAATTATTTTTCAATAGCAGTTAATAAAACAGTTAATAAAGCTGAAATAATTATTGCTGATTTGAGTGGAAGAATTATAAAAAAACAATCAGCGGTTAATATTACTGCAGGTACCCCTGTAAAAGTTTCAACTGGAAATATACATGCAAAGGGAATATATTTTGTTTCAGTAATTATTAATGATGTGCAGTCATCTGCCGGGAAAATAATTATCCAGTAATTTAAGTATTTTGCTTTTTCTTGAACAATGCAGGCAGAGCCACGGTAATTCGTGGCTCTTAACTTTTATCAGGCAATGGTGAATAGGCACAACTTGCAACCAGTAACCTCTTTACCTTTGCCTGATGGATTATTTTAAAAAGCTGTTGGAATTATTGAAAACGGAGAGGCAGGAAGATGAAAACGCGTATAAAGAGTTAATTGAACATTCGTCTATACAGGATAGAAGGGCGAATGGCATAAGCTGGTATCCCATTGCCATACGGGATACAGAAATGAGCAGAGGCGACTATCTAACAGTTGAGGTTGAACGAACTACCAATCATGATATTCCGCACCAGCTTCGTTTCGGGGCATCGGCAGCACTTTTCTCCAATCATTCTCCTAAAGAATACAGGGCTGAAGGTGTTATAAGCCATCAATCCGGCAATCGTTTAAAAATAACATTGCGCACAGATGAGTTGCCCGATTGGAGCCGGGATGGGAAATTAGGCATAGACCTGCTTTTTGATGATAACAGCTATGATGAAATGCAGTATGCGCTTAAAAACGCGGTTGAACTATCGGAGAACGAAAAAGAAAATACCCTCATTAAAATATTAACAGGAGAAAAGAAACCTACTTTTTATACTGCAGCATCTCCGCCTCACCGTTACCGCTTAAATGCATCACAACAGGCAGCAGTAAATAAAATACTTGAAGCAAATGAACTGGCTATTGTACATGGTCCACCCGGTACAGGTAAAACCACCACGCTTGTACAGGCTATTAAAGCTTTGATACAAAAAGGGCATAAACAAATACTGGTAACAGCGCCCAGCAATGCGGCTGTTGATTTATTAAGCGAAAAATTATCGGCAGAAACACTGAATGTATTGCGGATAGGCAACCCGGCAAGAGTGTCAGAATCATTAACCTTGCTTACGCTTGATAGTAAGATGATGCAGCACAGCAGTATGAAAGACATACGGAAAATGAAGAAGCAGGCGAGTGAGTTTATGAATATGGCGCATAAGTATAAGCGTAACTTTGGAAAGGCGGAAAGAGAGCAGCGCAAGGCATTGTTTGATGAAGCCCATAAAATAATGAAAGACGTTGATAAAACGGAACAATACATTATGAACGACCTGCTGAATAGAGCGCAGGTAATTACAGCTACGCTGGTTGGAGCTAATCACTTTACCATTCGTAATCTCAAATATGATATTGCGGTAATTGATGAAGCCGGCCAGGCATTGGAGCCTGCTTGCTGGATACCCATTTTAAAAACGAAAAAACTGGTACTTGCCGGTGACTATTGCCAGTTACCGCCAACAATAAAATCAGAAGAAGCTGCAAAGGCCGGGCTATCAACAACATTACTTGAAAAAGCTGTAGCGCTACACCCTGAGGCGGTTAGTGTATTGGAAGAACAATATCGTATGCATGAAACTATTATGGGTTATTCTTCTGCTGTATTTTATGAAGGACGATTGAAAGCGCATGATACTGTTGCCACACATGTGCTGGCCGATACGGAAAAGCCCCTGCATTTTATTGATACTGCCGGTTGTGGCTTTGAAGAAAAAATAGAAGGTACAAGTATATCCAATCCCGAAGAAGCTTCTTTTTTATTCAGGCATCTTTCGCAACTCGTTAATACAGTTTCGCAATACTATACTTCAGAAAATTTTCCGACTATCGGCATTATATCTCCTTACCGCCAGCAGATTGTATTGCTGAAGGAGCAAATGCAACATGCGGCTCATTTGAAGGATTATGCAAATAAAATTACGGTCAATACCATAGACAGCTTTCAGGGGCAGGAGCGTGATATTATTTACATCAGCATGACGCGCAGCAATGCGGATAGTAAAATTGGTTTTCTTTCTGATATACGCCGTATGAATGTTGCTATGACGAGAGCAAGAAAAAAACTGGTGGTAATTGGTGACAGCAGTACACTAAGCCAGTTTCCTTTTTATGCAAATTTTATAGCGTATGCGGAAAACCATAATGCATACCAAAGTGCATGGGAGTTTATGGATGTGTGATATGTTTTTATACCTCACAGGTTTTTAAAAGACTAATTAATAATCGGGTGTAGCCTTCGGGGATTTTTTTGCTGACATTAAAACCAACACACTTCCGCCGTCATTGCGATTTCGCCAGCATCAAGATTTGAATTGGATGAATGTTGCGGCGGGAGAAGCAATCTCTCACAGGTTCAAAATATTTCATTTAAATGATCAACTGCCTTTAGTTCATGGCTTTTCACCTCATGCCGGCGTGGCATCGTATCTCCTGCCAGGCGGGAGCGCTGACTTTTACTTTGAGCAGACCTGTGAGCTGTATATCGCTACCTGAGCATTCCCCTTACTGGGTCATAGTACAATCCCGCGTAAAAACAGGCGCCTAACGTGGATGCTGGTATAGAAATATAGCAGGCTGCCGCAGGGAGTTTCCAAAATGTATTCATGGATAAGTAGTTTAATGCATTTGTTATACAACCAAACCGGTTTGGCATATGTTGTTTTATTTCATCAGCACTTCAAATTATTAATTAGCCGACAAATTTTCCCCAAACCTGGATACAAACTACTGTGCTATTATAATTTTCCGGAAAAGTTCAGCAGTACTATATTGTTAAACATTTAACCTCTTGTTCAATCGTCGTTTTGCTATATCCCTGTTCAAAAGATGAATTTGCACTATACATTTATTTGAGATAAAGCCTGCGATATTAAATCTGAAACACGTATAAAAACTCCGTACTTTTAAATAACTAACATTAAACACTTGCGGTTAATCATAACAATAGCATTATTCCAATTAATATTATCAAATTGCTTTGGACAACAAATTGACTCTTCTGCGAATAGAGATTTACAATTAATAGAATCTAAACCGGATATTGCATCAGCACGGGATTATAACTATTGTATTGATTTAACTCACAGCAATTATATATTGATAATTAACGGAAAAAAATATGTTGCGGTAAATGAAAAAGCATTGGCAAAACTGATTAAGAACAAAAAAAGAACCATCACCAATCATCCGCTAAGCATTATTTATGATTCGGTAACTACTCCTGGTAAAATGGTTACAACACTCGACATATTGACTGCGGAGAATATTAAGCGCTACAAATTTGCTTCTACAGATGGTAAATCTGCCATACGTGCACAGCGTATTAAAAAAGAAAATACTTTTTCAAAAGATATCAATCTCTCAGATTCAACAATATTAATAATCACCATAAAAGATACTTGCCTGGATATTTCTTTACTTAAAAATTCATTGAGTTGTAAAAAATTAGATGATGTAGAAGCATTTATTAGTGATAACAAAAAACATATTGACCCTTATAAGGTTGTAGTTATAGGAAGTAAAGATTTAGTATACAAAGACGTGCAGCCTGTCATATCGCTCCTTACTAAGCATGAGTATTTTAACTTTAAACTTCTTCCTAAAGACTGAGCACCACTTTTCTGCCACAGGTTATTCATTAATTCACCACCTCTCCCACAATCTTCTTTACCTTTTCCAAACCCGTTTTAGCAACCAGCAATGCATCCTGTTGCCAATAAGTTTTATTAAACAATTCCAGCGAAAGTACTTTTGTGCCTCCGATGGCTTTAAGTGTAGTAAGAATTTCTTTTAACGGCGCAGCGCCATCGCCGGGATATACACGGTCTGCATCCGTTTGTTCATTAACCGGTTTGGAAGCAGGATAATCGTTGATATGAATAATTTCTATGGCGTTTCCGTTCACAAGTTTCAACCCGTTAAATCCTGACCCGCCTCTGAAAAGATGGTAAACATCCGGTAAGATACGTGCATCAGGGTCATTGGCGGATGCGGCTATAGCCAACGCCTGCCCCAGGTTGTATAATGTGCCCGAAGCGCCCCAAAATTCCAGTTGTGGCATTACGCCATATTTTCTTCCCAAATCCAGTATCTCGCGGTAATAGCTACCCGCTTTCTGAAAATCAATCACATCACCTTTTTTAACACCTGAAGGTGGCGCGGCAACACGCCTGCAACCTAACGCCGCAAGCATTTTCATTTCTTCTTCAAGATCTTTTAATCCCTGCCTGCGTTTAGCATCATCACTAACCATCCAAGTAGTAAAACTGATGGCATTTTCAAAAACAAGGTTTTTATCTTTTATATATTTAGCCAGCGAATCAACAGCATTATTTTTAAGATACTCCTTAATATCTGTTATCCAGAGTTCCACACCATCATAGCCGGCTGCAGATGCTATATCGAGCATTTTAAGCAACCCGGGTTTTTGTGCCATAATAGTACTTGTGTTCAGGCAATACCTGAAGGTACCCGCACCGTTTTTATGTGTTTCCGCATATGTGGAAAATCCTGGTAAAATAGCACCGATGGTGGTGATACCTGTATACTTTAATAGATCGCGTCTGTTAAGCATGGCTGATCGTTGTTTATTAATTCAGAATACTATTGTTAAGTTAATCATGAACAGTCAGCAGATGAATGTGAGATGCTCATGTTTATCGTTTCTCTTTTCACGCATATACCTGCATAATAGCGCTGTTATAATACTAACTCATTATGCAGTTTAATTAATGTTTGCTGCGGATCTTTGGTTAGCCCCGGATGCACTTTGGAAGTTTGCACTATGGTACTTTTTGTTGCAGTAAGCCAGCGAAATCTTGATGCCATATTAAGTGTTGCAATTGGCCCGCCATCAACAGCAGAGGAGCAGATTTTATCAAAAGCACATATATGATTTTTCACAAGCTCAATATCAAGCTCAGGTGAAAAAGCTTTTAATCTTTTTTCATCAATGGTATATTTAGCCTGTAAAAACTTATAATCTCTTGAATACAGAATAACACCCACGTTCAGGAATTCCTCCCTGTCTACCCGCGGCACAACACGAATTACCGCATATTCAAATAACCTGTTGTCTTGCATGTTGTGCTTCTTTTACAAATATGTCGGATGAGTTAATGCGTGTATTCAAAAAGTCAATATATACCTTTCGCTGCTCTTCAGCGGTTTCACTATCGTTCACAAGCCATTCATCAGGAACCAATGATACAATCTCCGTAATACGCTCTGGTGTAAGTATTTTCTTAAACGATTCATTCACCTTATCAATATCAGATGCCCAGGGCAATAACACATGATCTTTAATTTGTGTGAATGGCTTTTTGGCCTGCTCTTCCCAATTTTGCCAGGAATGATGAAAGTATAATGATGCGCCGTGATCAATCAACCAAAGCTCTTTATGCCAGATAAGCATATTGGTGTTTCTTGATGTTCTGTCAACATTTGTTAAAAGCGCATCGAGCCAAACAATCTGCGATGCAGGTATTGCAGATGTTTTATTTACTGCGGGGTCAAACGCAATAGCGCCCGACAAATAATGCAGCGCAAGATTTAATCCTGTGCTGGCTTTCAGTAAATCCTGTATTTCTTCATCGGGCTCTGTACGGCCAAAGGCTTCATCAAGATTTGCAAAAACAATTTCAGGAACTTTTAATCCAAGCGTTCTTGCTATTTCTCCGCCAATCAAATCAGCTATCAATGATTTTGGACCCTGGCCGGCTCCCCTGAATTTTAACACATACAAAAAGCCATCATCAGCTTCTGCAATAGCAGGCAGTGAACCGCCTTCACGCAGTGGAGTTACGTAACGTGTAACATTTACTGTTCGTATACTGTTTTGTATGCCCATCACTAAAATTTCAAAACCAGCTTGAAAATTAAGGGAAGTTTTTGAAACCGGTTTTAATTCAGGTAATTAATTCACCACATAGGAGCATGAGGCACACAGGAAAGTATAGGAATGGTATTCTGTCTATGCTCCTGTGGGAAACGACAAAATGCCCGTCTTCACTTACACTACTTCTTTATCCCCCTTTATGCGTAACCACCCGCTGCGATGAATAAATACCTGCATGACCACTAAAGTAATATGCGGTAAAACATCCTACAGCGTAATACAAAATATATTCGCCACCGAATAATTCAACGCCCATAATTGTGCAGGCAATGGGCGTATTGGTTGCCCCGGCAAAAACCGATATAAAGCCAATGCCTGCCAATAAATCTACCGGCGCACCGGTAAGCATAGCAATGGTATTACCCAAAGCAGCGCCAATAAAAAATAAAGGGGTTACTTCTCCTCCTTTAAACCCCATGCCTATTGTAATGGCAGTAAATAACAATTTCCAGAACCAGCTGAAATAGCCGGCGCCGCCTGCTGTAAATGATGAAATAATACTTACACCACCATCCGGGTTGGTAACACCCAGTCCGAGGTAATCTTTGCTAACTACAAAAGCAAGCACAATAATAATACAGCCTCCGATAAATGGAATAAGCCATTTTGTTTGTATGAATTGATTGCTGTATCGCTTTATGTTATGTGTGAGCATTGCAAACATATAACCTGCCAGTCCAAAACATATGCCGGCAGCTATAACAGTAACCAATAACCGAAAATTAAAATGGATAAATGAAAATGTTTGATCAACAGTATTGATTACCGTAATATTATAATGTGTGTGATGTATATTCCATGCATCACACACAAGATTTGACAGAACGCTTGCTATAAAACAAGGTAGGAGCGCAGCATAATTTACGCTGCCTATTACCAGCACTTCAAGTGCAAACACCGTACCTGTAACCGGTGTGCCGAATACCGCGCCAAAACCGGCAGCAATACCTGCCATCAATATAATTTTTGTATCGTCTTTTGTAAGCCTGAACCATTTGGCCAGCAAAGAAGCCATACTTCCTCCAATCTGCACTGCTGTGCCTTCCCTGCCTGCAGAGCCACCGAAAAGATGCGTAATGATTGTAGTGATTAATACCAGCGGTGCCATCCGTGCCGGCACACCGCCACCCGGTTCATGTATTTCATCTATAATAAGATTATTTCCGGCTTCTGAATTTTTGCCGAAATATTTATATAGCAAGTAAATGACGACGCCCGCAAAAGGAAGC
Organism: Chitinophagaceae bacterium; assembly: GCA_020847395.1. Lineage (GTDB taxonomy): Bacteria > Bacteroidota > Bacteroidia > Chitinophagales > Chitinophagaceae > Agriterribacter. Next base: position 10,248 of record JADLCD010000138.1, on the reverse strand, counting down.
AAAAAAAGCAGCCAGTTTTGCTGCTGTCTTAATTTTGTGGCTTCATCCAGCAACCACAAAAAAAGTGCTACCAGCGATCCTGTTATCGCAGCAACCGGGATCGAGAAAATTGTCCATTTAAAAAGATGGGAAAGAATAAAAACCTGTTCAAAAGAACTTTTTATTTTTTTCATACCTGCAAAATATTAATAGCTGCTTTCTTCATGAAAACAAAATTGATTTGCAGGCGTCATCAGAACTCCGCGATATACGGAGAACGGTTCAAATAGGTGGAACACCATCACCTTTAGAGGGTAAATATAAGAAAAACGATCATTTGAAAGATTGGGTGCATTTAAAATTGTCGCGCTTCATGTGGGCAGTGAAGACACTGCCCACGGCAGACGCCCTGGCTGGTGTATCACCAGCCAGCGACAATTTGGAATGTACCCGAAAGATTTGAGCAATTAATATTTTTAATTGCGGGGCAAGTGTACATAATATCTGTAATTATTGAAACTAATATTTCATTCTAAATTATCAGATATGTTTAGTTCTCGGCATTTCACCTCATGCCGGTGTGGCATCGTATCTCCCGCCAGGCGGGAGCGCTGCCTTTTACTTTGAGGAGACCTGTGAACTGTATATCGCTACCTGAGCATTTCCTTTAATCAGCCATATTGCAAATCCCACGTAAAAGTAGGCGCCTAACGTGGATACTGGTATCGAAATATAGCAGGCTGCGGATCGAAACTTCCAAAAAGTTATTCAAAAAATAAGCGGTTTAATATAGTCACCTTTCTATAAAGTAAAGCCAGTTTTGTATAAGTTTTTTTATATCGTCAGCATATCAAAATGTTAATTAGCCGGCTATTACCTTCATAAAAAACGATTGCGTGAATGCTGAATTGGATATTATTCTCTTCTACTCTGTTTCATCCAGCAATTGCTCTAATACTTTTATCACTCCATCTTCATCATTGGATGCTGTAATAAATCTTGCCGTTTCCTTTATTTCAGGATGCGCGTTCTCTACAGCGTAACTGAAATAAGCTTCTTTCATCATTTCAAGATCATTCATATAATCACCAAATACCATCGTTTCATCAAAGCTTATATTAAATTTCTTTTGCAGGGCTTTTATGGCTCTTCCCTTATTCGCCATCTTATCTGAAATATCAAGCCATATACTACCGGAAACTTTTACCTGTAACTCATTTTCAAACTGTTTATAAAAAGTATAGCTGTTTTTTTCAGAACCGGCAAAATCGCAGATAGCGATTTTCAACATATCATCATCAGTTACTTTTAGTAAATCATCAACGGAAGTGTGCCTGTCATAATACATTTCCACATTTTTCATAAAATCTTCATTCGCATCTTCAACATATGCCTGTTTTTTTCCGCACAATATCGTGTAGGCGTCAGGGATAGTTCTTGCAATACGAATAAGTTCCGGAACAATGGCTTTATTTAATGGCTGCACCAGCAGCTCCTTATCTTTATATGTTACAAAACTTCCATTCTCGCCTATAAATATCATATCATCTTTTACAGGTAAAAACTCGTTTTGCAAATTATACAATTGCCTGCCGCTGGCAGTCGCAAACAAAATGCCTTTTGCCTTAAGTTTATCAAATACATTGTAGAAAGAAGGGCTGAGTTGTTTTTTTGAATTGAGTAATGTACCATCCATATCTGTAGCGATAAGCTTAACTCCTGACAGATCCATCAATTATGATTTGTTGTGGCGCGAAGATAAGATTCATCTGTCTTTTAGAGGGATTACCAACTTTAATCCCGACCATATTTCATCTATTGCGCATACTTTAATATCAACCAGTCCATTATTTAAAGCTAAAACTCTCACAACATCTTCTGTAATATCTGTTTCAACCTTTGATGCTTTTTTAGGCCACGAAACCCATATCATACCGCCGGGAAAAATTTCACTGCGAAACTGGAGTAAATTCTTTCGCAGATCTTCTGCATGCTTTGTGAAGAAATGAATAAAATCTTTTTTCTGCTTTTTGCCTGTTACAATTGTTACCTGTTCGGGAAAGTCGGAGAATAAGGTTGCATAATAATCCGGGGCATTGATAATGCGTATAATATATCCCTCTTTAATACCCAGCTTTTTTGCAAGTGGAGTTTTTGAATAAGCAGTTGACACAGGATTGTTTTGTGTATACTAATATACGACTTTGATTTAATAAACACCAGCCATAATACTGGTGTTTATTACTGTAGAAGCATTACATTACTTCAATCACCTTCTCCTGTACTTTTGCTTCTTCATTTTTAGGCAGCATAATAATCAATACGCCATTTTCATACTTTGCTGCTATCAACGCTGCATCTACTTTATTGTTCAATGCAAGTGAACGCTCAAAGTTTTTAATGGGAAATTCCTGCCTGCTGAAATTGGGTTTATAATCATCGGGCAACACTTTTACGCCACTGATAAATAATACATCATTTGTAACCGTTATCCTGATGTCATCTTTTGCAAACCCGCTCGCAAAAACGTGTACTTCAAAATCATTCTCATTTTCAATTATGTTGATCGGTACGTTGTATTTTGGTCTGCGGAATTCCTTAAAAAATGGATGATACCCGTGGAACTCCCGTTTCATGCTGCGTGATTGCGAACCGCAATCTGTAAATTGATTTGTATACATTTTAACTGTTTTATTTAATGATAAATCTGCTTATTCGCTATTGTTTATTCAATGTCGCTTCCTTAAGAAGGCATAGCGCTTTTTAGTGGTAATTTGTTGATTGCCTCAAGCCGGCGGGCTTCGTATCTCCCGCCTCATGCGGGACTACTGCTTTTTGCTTTGAGGAGATCTGTCAGCTTCATATCATTGTTCATCCATCCCTTTGATCAGCGGTTGTACAAATCCCACGCAAAAAAAGGTGGCTTATTCGGATACTGGTGTCAATGCGAAGAGAAAATATTATCTAATTGATATCATGCAAAATTCATAAATGCTTTAGCAGCTTAAGAAAACGCCATTGATTCACTATTACCTATTAACTACTCACCATTGCCTATTCACCATTGCCTACTCACTTTCTTTCATTTCCTGACGTGGCTCATCTTTTTCTCCCAAATGCCTTTCATAACCGCAATGATGTTTTCTATATTCTGTAAAACGTTTTGGTCCTACAAATGCCATCAGGCTTATAAACGTAATGGCTGCGGCAGCCAGGCCTATTAAAAATCTGTTTCTGTAATTCATTATTGAGGATTTTGATTGGTGGATGAATCTTGTTTCCTGTTAAAACCACCGCAGCCAAATGCGCCGCGGGGATTTGTTTTAAATGCCTGGTATTCTTCATCGCTCATATTGCGGATGCGATCAACAAATGCAAAACGCTGTTCGCTGAAATTTCTGCCAAACCTTCTTCTCCTGCCGGCAAACAGGCGAAACACCAATCCTGCTATCAGGAAAAATGCAATTACCCTAAGCACAAAAAATGGAATAAAAAACAGTGCGGCGCCAATTAATACGCCTGCCACTATTGGTTTTAAAATACTTCTGTTCATGGTATAAATTTTTGTTGTTTACAAATGCTTTATTATGTTGACGGGTATGTTTTGTTTTTACTTTAAAGAGAAGGAAAAAAGTGATAAGTGGTAAGAGATAGGTGGTTAGATAGTAAGAAGGCAGATAGTAAGAAGGCAGATAGTAAGAAGGCAGATAGTAAGAAGGCGGATAGTAAGAAGGTAGATAGTAAGAAGGCGGATAGTAAGAAGGCGGATAGTAAGAAGGCAGATAGTAAGAAGAGTAAGCAGTATATGAAACAGGTAGGAGTAAGGAGGAGTAAGAAAATAATTAAGAATAGTTGTTGATATAGTCAGCAAACCTTTTAAATGCTGAAAATAGGAAGAAGATAGAATGGGATAAACCAGGCATGCTCTAATAAACCAGCAACCTGAAACTTGTAACCTGCCACACCTACCCCCTTCTGCTACAACGCTCCCGCCATTGTTCTTTAAACTTCGCTTTCTCTTCCGCACTCATATTCATCCATTTTTCCCGCCAGCCACCTGTTCCGCCAAATCCTGAATTATTACGGGGCGGTCCAAACTTGAATCCTCCAAAAAGTATGCGGCATAATACCAGCAAACCCATCGCCTTCCAATACGTAATATTGTTCACGTGTATAAGGTCAGGCAAAATAGCATTCCACAACCACATTACTACTCCCGACATTGCAAAAAGCCCGATTACCATAATTGCAAAAAATGGTGGGCGCCTTCTCCTGGATATTCTGTTAGTGCTGCTCATGTTACAACATATTTAATTCGTTATATAAATCAGCAAGGCGATTGCGTAAATGTTTTACCGCATAACCTTTCCTGCTGATAATGGTTTTTAATTTTTCACTGGTTTTATCGGCAATTTCCTGCAGGGTCATATCCTCCAGTTCGTTCCAGATAAATACCTGCCGTTGGTTTTCAGGCAGCTCATCCAGCGCCGACATCAATTCTTCCCAAAAAAAAGATTTAAACTGCTTTAACTCCGGGCTGTCATCTTCTGTGGCCAGTATATCTGTTATCCGCAGGTCATCGTCGTTATTGCCGGGCAATGCATCTTCAAGTAAAAGGTCCTTCTTTTTCCTGTATTTGTCTGTAAGCCTGTTTCGCGCAACCCGGTATAGCCAGCCGCTAATGCTTTCCACTTCGTCAATATTCACCATATTGCTCACCTGGTACCAAACATCCTGTAGTATGTCTTCAGCATCTTCATCTGTATTTACCCTGCCGCGAATAAAATTAAACAGCCTTGCGCCGTAATCTTTTACTACCGATACTATAGTATGCTGCCTTGTATTGTTCATTACGTGAAAAACCGTGTATATATGCAGGAAGACGGATGATAACACAAATTACTTTAAATGATACCTGATTGTATATATTAAAGATATTTAACTGTCAGTCTATACATTTGTACATCAAAGCTATTATATGCCGCAAAAGAACTGGCTTAAAATTCTGTTACAGTATTTTTTACAGGGATTGATTATTCTGGCCCCAATTGTTATAACAATATGGGCGCTAACATCGTTATTTAATTTTGTTGACAGAATATTGCCCGATATAGTTGAAAAGATATTCCCTGAAATGTCGGCTTATTACCTGAAAGGGATGGGATTTATTGTTGCTATTTTTATTATTCTGTTGGTAGGCTATTTGTCTTCATCATTTGTAGTTGGCAAATTAGTAGAGTTGTTTGACAGTATTTTGCAAAAAACACCCGGTATAAAAATAATTTATACAACCGTAAAAGATTTTTTTGAAGCTTTTGCGGGCAATAAAAGAAAGTTTGATAAGGCGGTGCTTGTTGCCATTGAATCAACTGACGTGTGGCGGATTGGGTTTGTAACCCAGGAAGAAGTAACGGAATTTGGATTGAATGAATACGTATCAGTATATGTACCTCAGTCCTATGCTTTTGCCGGGCATTTATATTTTGTAAAGAAGGAGCGGGTAAAGCTGATTACAGATGTAAGTTCAGGCGATGCTATGAAATTTGCCATATCAGGCGGAGTAACTAATTTGGAAGAAGATACACCTATAAAAAACGACTAAAATTCTTTTCACCTAAACCCTCACACCAATGTTAACCAGGATACTGTTACTATTTTTTGCCTATTATGCAACGAAGTCTTTTGAATAAACCTGTAAAGGCAGAGGTGAAGTATATAGGTTAAAGAGCAAAATAGAGGATCTTGCAATTCGCGATGAAGCAGCGGCATTATGTATTATTTAGTATCTATCTTTGAATAAATATCAACATATGATGTTGCTGACAAAAATACCGGTTTATGCTACTTTCTTAGCTGTATCATTCTTTATTTCCAATTGTTCCAATACAAGATATCCATTTAATGTCAGAGTGGATTATGCAATTAAATATGCCGGCAAAAATTCTTCTGAATTAAAAAAGGCGATTGGATATTATAGTAATAAATCAGGTGATAGCCTTAAATTGAAAGCTGCCTGTTTTTTAATAGCAAATATGCCCGGAAAAGGGTTCGAAGAATACGAACTTCGGGATTCTACGGGAATTAAAGTCAATATTGACTTGTTTATTTTCAGAAACTCCGACAGCCTTGAACAATTCAAAAGGAAATATGAAATAAAGCACCACACAAAAATTAGTTACGTAAAAATAGGATTTAAGGAGGATGTAAAATATATAACCGCTGACTTATTGATTGAGAATATTGAATATGCATTCAAAGCCTGGCAGTTTCCGTGGGCAGCGCACTTAACTTTTGCTCAATTTTGCGAATTGATTTTACCATACAGGATCGGTAATGAACCATTGCAACATTGGCGCAAGACATTTTTTGAAAGATATATCTGGATTGCAGATAGTATACAGTGTAAAGAAGATATTATAAAGGCATGCTCCATCATTAATGACCGGCTGAAAGGTAAATATGAATATAAGCATGGGGCGCTCGACTTTTATAGAGGAATGCTTGATGTAGAGAAAGTAGAGAAATTTGGCGGTGGACGTTGTGAAGATCTTAATATGTATGCAGGATATTGTATGCGCTCTGTAGGTATTCCTGTTGCCCTGGAGTTTACTCCTTATTGGGCAAATAGCAATTATGGCGGGCATTCATGGCTGGGAGTACTTAATTATACAAGAAAATTTGTCCCTTTTAATGCCGTTTATGATAATCCAATTTTAGATTCATTGCCCTTTAAAGGTGCAAAATTGGCTAAAGCATACCGAACAACATTTGAGGAACAAAAAGATTGTTTCGGATGTAAATTTTCCAATACAGATCAAATTCCACCATTTTTCAGAGGTAAAAATTTCATAGACATCACTAATGAATATTTAAAAACTTCTATGGTAAGTATATCGCTTAACAAAAAGTTTGACTCAACTTCATTTATATATCTTGGTATATTGAACGGTAAAAACTGGAAGCCAATTCATTGGGGAATTATAAAAGAGGATAGTGCTGTATTTGAAGCTATGGCTCGCGAAGTAATATATCTGCCCATTTATTATTTTGATAAAGGATATTATGCAGGTGGCGATTATATTGTAGCGGGAGATGCATTTTTTCTTAGAGCGAATGGTGAAAAATTAATGCTGATCCCTGACATAACTAAAAGGCATAAAATGTCATTTGATTTATCCCAGCTACCCTGGCTAATACCCGGCAGGAAATATAATGTGATATATTGGGATGGCATTGACTGGCGTGGCGACACAACCAGAGGGCTACTGAAAATTAATCCGAGAGTTTTAAAAATAATGGAAAGAATGCTTGATATTTCGGGCGTTCCCAACAATACAATGTACAGGGTTTTCAGCGATAGTATTACAAATGAAACGGCATTAGGACGTCCTTTCATTTATAATGTTGATCAAAAAAGATATAGAGACTATTAGAATCACTGAAATTCTTAAAATTCCTCAGCTTTCATATTTATAACCAAATTGAGATGTTTGGATTATACCGGGGTAATAAAATCCATAAAAAAGGCATTATTAAAAATATTTATGGAGGTTATTTCTTTGCTTATTATTCCAGTGTTATAATTAAATGTTTCAATCTCCACTAGCGAGTTTTTTTTCTTGTACTTAATCTTAGTTTTGATAGGATTTTCCAAAGAGTGATTGATCAGACTTTTTTTAAACGACTGCCTTTATCTTTTATAAAATTCTTGAGTTCAATTAAGTCCATATGTTTCTCTCTTATCGTTGTAGCGAAAAAAAATATATCTTCCTGATGTGATAATGAAATTATAACTAAAATTTGCTTCCACGCAATCATTGCTGCTATTACTGAAGCTGTTTGCAAATCAACAATTTTTTCAGAAAATTTAATCATTTGGCTTAAGTTGGCAGAAGTAAAAACACAACCAAATTTGTTTAGTGTTTTACCTAATCCGGTGAGAGAAGGTTTGTTAATATGATCTGAATCTCCAATAACTGTCATTTCCTTGTTTAGCAAACGTCCAATTTCCCAGAATGTTACATTCAGTTGTGTATTCAGTAATGCATGCTGTTTAAATTGATATTGACAAATGTGATCTAAAACAGCAGCAAACAAAGGGTTTTCTTTATATTTCTCCGGATGTGCAGTTGGCTCAGTTAGTTTTCGAAAGGAGTGCTGTTTAAATATACTACTGCTCTTTCCAAATCTTATGCTGGCTTTGTTGATTTCATCCGGAGAAAATTTATCTATATAAAATTTGATTTCATTAACCTTGTTAAGCTCCAAGAGTAAGCGGATCTCATCCCATGTTATAATCAACGAGAGTTGCCCTACAATAGACAGGTCTGGCACAATCTGAGCAAACTCTGCCATGTATTTAAGGCTTTTTGAGGTCATCAAATTCCCCCAGCCGTTAGACAAATCAAAAGAAATGAGCTGGTTGTGTCTGGAAGAATCAATATCATAATCGTTTATCTCTTTTCCAATTTGCCAAAATAAAACAAGTAAATTAGAATAGGCTAATCTTATGAGATGCTCCCTTTTATCTTCAATTAATGCTGTAAATTCTTTGTAAAAATTCTCTTTTTTTAAAGGATTGCTTTTTTTCATTACCGTTAAACATCAGATCAATAAATATTTTAATAAACAGTTGCTGATTTAGACACAATCCATTGCCTTGTGAAAGAGGGGTTTCCATTATTTATTATATATCATCAAAAAAATTTACCCCTTTAAATAAAACAGGAAATCCAATTATAGACAAATCGTCAGTAATCTTAAAAGTGTATTCCGTTCCACGAGAGCCAAGACTAATTTCATGATATCCCATTTCTGTACCTGTTAACTTATGAACTCTGGTTTTATCAAATGAAATTACTCCTTTAATTATTGCCACCTTATTATCATTCCCAAAATAATATGGTGGGCTTTCGCTTAAAGTTGCGACATCTGTTTCTGCCAGATTTATTTCATCAAAAAGTTTAGGAGATATCCATCTTAGTCCCTGAAAATACAAAATGGGAACAATGTTATTGTTTTGTTTTAATCCCTGGCATATTAGATTGTTGGTTTCATCATAAATTATGCTTTTTCCCAAGGGAATAAATATAACATCCTGTGGTAAGGAATCTGTTTTATTAAATACTATAAGCCCATAAATATTATCTGTTTCTTTTTTTAATTGTGAAAAAGCATTATTACCCATGTTTATTAAAATAAAAAAAAGAATACTAATTTATTAATTGCACGGTAAATATTTTTTTGAGCCGGGTGAATTCGCAGGATTTGATGGGCCGATCAGGCCAACAGTTCCAGTATTAAAGGTATGTTCCTTCAAATCACTATTAGCAACTTCTATCCACTTGTTAGCAAGAACTCTGGTATCTGCAGTTGGATTAGTTTTAAAATATTCACGCATTTTGTATTCACCATAGTTAAGTGCATCTGCAGCAAGTTCTTTTGCGGCAGATGGGTAAACAGTAAAACTTCTATCAGAACACACCTAATTTTATTACTTAATCGCAAACTGTAATTATGGATAAATATGCTGTGAGAAAAGCAGGTTAAATATTGAAGCCTCTCCTAATTCAAAATTTGATGTTGAAAAATCACTCGCAATTTTAAGGAGTGTTTCTTTTGTTAGAATCTTATATTTAGGATAATAAAAGTTTTGAATTTGGATTATTTTTTCTATTGCAAGAATAAAATTTTCGTTTACATCATTCCACTTCCTCACATAATTTTCTCCGTTTTTATAAGGAGAAGATTGCTCATTAGCTTTTAGGGGCAACGTAATGGCTCTATCATTTACGTAATTGCTGTAAAAACAATAAAATTCACCTAATTTAGATATATGCCAAACAATCTGATTTATATGATTGTTCTTAAAAAAGTAAAGCAGGAAAATATTTGATACCTCTTCGTCAGTGCGATCTTCAATAATCTGATCGGGGAAAGCATTCCTTAGTTCTTGAAAAAAAGAAGCCCAATGTGTCGTATCATTAGCTTGTAATTTGTTTCTCAATAAAGTTTCTCTGGTTGTGTAGTAAGCTTCACTAAATCCAGAAATGTTTTTGGGGTAATACTTTGCTATAATCTTCAAAAGATACTTCATAATTAAAAATTACATACAAGAATTGCCACTGTTGCTAAATCGAGCGGGAATAGTTCCTTGTTCATCGTTACCTGCAAAATCAATAACATTCCGCTACAAAATTGATCGGTGCTCTATAATCTGAAATAAAAATCAACAAATATTCATTATACGAAATTATTCGTATAATGAAT
>JADLCD010000189.1 GCA_020847395.1 Chitinophagaceae bacterium | reverse complement strand
TGCGACATCGTCAGCGCCGAACAGGAAATCTTCCACGGCGACGTCAGCATGGTGATCGCCACCGGCGAGATGGGCGAGCTCGGCATTGCGCCGCGCCACGCGCCCTTGATCACCCGCCTCAAGCCGGGCCAGGTGCGACTCAAGCTGGAAAACGGCGATGACCAGTTTTTCTACGTGTCCGGTGGCATCCTCGAAGTGCAGCCCTCGGTGGTGACGATCCTTGCCGACACCGCGTTGCGCGCCGGTGATCTGGACGAAGCCGCGGCCCGCAAGGCCAAGGAAGAAGCCGAGCGTGCCCTCGCCAATCGTGGCGCCGCCATGGAAATCGCCGAGGCGCAAAACCAGTTGGCGCAAGCCATGGCACAGTTGCAGGCTCTCGAACACCTGCGTCGCAATCTCAAGCACTGATGAAAAGCGGGAATAGGGAATAGGGAATAGAGAATGGCGGGAGCGGAGCGGGCCTTGCATCGGCTTTTCCGATTCCCGATTCCCGATTCTCCATTCTCTGCTTCAAGCATTCCCGGCTCCCGGGTTTTGGGCTAAGGTTTGCCGGCTGCCCTGAGGAGTTCCCAGCATGTCACCTGCCGCCCTGCACGTCGTCATCCTCGCTGCCGGCGAAGGCAAGCGCATGAAATCCGCGCGACCCAAGGTGCTGATGCCGCTGGCCGGGCGCCCCATGCTTGGGCATGTCCTTGATACGGCGCGCGCGCTCAATCCTTCGGCCATCCACATCGTCTACGGCCACGGCGGGGATCAGGTGCGCGCCGCGTTTGCCGACCCGGACCTGTCGTGGATCCTGCAAAGCGAACAGCGCGGCACCGGTCATGCGGTAAAGCTGGCGATGGCAGCGATTCCGGACGGTGCGCGGGTCATCGTGCTTTATGGTGACGTTCCGCTGATCAGTCGGCGCACCCTCGACAACCTGCTCGGCAGCAGCAGCGGACTGACCGCGTTGGTGACTCAACTGGAAGTGCCCTATGGCTATGGCCGCATCGTGCGCGATGGCATTGGCCGCGTGCGCGCCATCGTCGAGGAGAAGGATTGCACCATCGAGCAGCGCGCCATCACTTGGGTGAACAGCGGAATCCTTGTCGCCGACGCGCGCCGCCTGCGCGTGTGGCTGAACAACTTGTCCGACGACAATGCCCAGCACGAATATTACCTGACCGACATCTACGCCCAGGCCGACGAGGAAGGTGACCCGGCCGACGCCTGCGAGTGCAACAACTCCCAGGAAGTGTTCGGTGCCAACGATCCCTGGCAGTTGGCCGCCTTGGAGCGCCTCTACCAGCGCATGCAGGCAACCGCCCTGGCCAGCCAGGGCGTGCGCTTTGCGGACCCGATCCGGTTCGATGTGCGCGGCAAGGTCAGCGTCGGGCGCGATGTCGAGATCGACGTTGACGTCATCCTCGAGGGCGAGGTGCATATCGGTGATGAAGTCACCATTGGCCCCTTCACACGCATTTCCAATTCACGCCTTGCCGCCGGCACCGTCATTCATGCGCACTGCGACATCGAAGGCGTGACCACCCACGGCCCGTGCGTAATCGGTCCGTTTGCTCGACTGCGACCGGGCACGGAATTGGGCGCCGGATCGCGCATCGGCAACTTCGTGGAAACCAAGAAGTTGAAATTGGGTGCCGGCTCCAAGATCAACCACCTGAGCTACATCGGCGATGCCGAGGTGGGGCAACATGC
>JADLCD010000137.1 GCA_020847395.1 Chitinophagaceae bacterium | reverse complement strand
GTCACAGATGATTTATTGATGCTTGCACCTGCGGTAATATTCCAGTCATGCGCCAATCGAAGATCAGCCTGTGCAAACAAGGAATAAGTCCAGATATTCAGATCATCATCCGTCAATAGGGTGTCCGGCACTCCCCCGTTATTTTTATATGTCTGTGTATTAAAAAATCCTTTTTGTGCTTCCGCGCCAAAAACCAATTGAAGCACTGAAGAATTAAAATTATGATTCCATTTGAAAACAGAACGGCCCCCGAAATGAGGTTCCATTCTTCTTTCATAATTACGAAAGGTTGGATTTTTTATTTGCGAGAAAGCCCCATACAATGTAGTCGTGTTTTCAAACTTTTCGGAAAAAGTATATTTGTTAGTGATACCTCCTAAAAAAGTTTTTTGGTAAATAGCAGCTTTGGCAACATCAGCGCCGGGAAATGCACCGGCAGCAGGCCGTGCAGCTCTCGGATTAGCGGTAAATTCATTTTTATTCAAAGCTCCGGGGGTTTGGTAATAGAGATCACCATATAAAAAAGAAGCGCTGAGTTGCTGTTTTTCAGAAGATTTTATTTTCGACTGCCAGGTAATTACATCGCGGCGCATATTGGTATGATCGCGATAGCCATTACTATTCTGATGTGAATAATTGACAGAAGTATTCCGGTCTTCGTCGCCGACATTTATTCTTGCATTGAAAACATTCAGGTTATAACTTCCATAAGTATAACCAAGTTGTACACCGGGCTGCCATTTTTCCTGCTGGCTGTGAATTAAAATTACGCCACCTGTACCTGCACCGTATAAACTTCCCCCCGGCCCTTTTATTACTTCCAGCGAATTGAAGTTATTCGTATTAAATTGATTGAGGTAAGTGTTGCCGCCCGGATCAGTAAATGGAATATCATCCCAATAAATTTTTACATTTCTAACCCCAAAGGGTGAACGCAAAGTACTGCCACGGAGGTTTAAGCGATAGCTGCCGGGAGAACGTTCTTCCATTCTTACTCCAGGTGTGTTATTTAGCGCAGATAAAATACTGTTGTTATTAAAACGATTTATTTTTTCATTGCTTATATAGTTAACGGCGGCTGAGGTGGTTTTCAACTGCCGGTTTTGCTCATACGCTTTTATAATCACTTCGGAAAGATTGATTGTTGAATCTGTTTCCTGGTCTTGAGAAAAACCTGCCTGAAAAATGAACAATGGAATTAATGCTATAGGTATTACTTGTTTCACCTTGAAATGGGTTTATTGATGAACGAAGATAGAGCGTTTATTTTACTATCTTCATTGCATGACCCTGAAGAATAAGATAGGCTTGCTTGATTTAACTATGCTTGTAATAAGTTTTGTGATTGGCATGGGTATTTTCCGTACACCTGTGAATGTAGCTGCCGCCTCACCGACGTCTTTTATTTTTTTTATATCATGGATTGCAGGAGGATTAGTAGCTTTCTGCGGCGCTTTAACTTATGCAGAAATAGGATCAAGGTTGCCGGTAACGGGGGGATATTATAAAGTGATTTCTTATGCCTATCACCCTTCGGTTGCATTTGCCATTAATTGTATTATCCTTGTTTCCAATGCAGCATCCAGTGCAGCCGTGGCATTGGTGGGCAGTGAATATATTACAGGGGTTATTTTTCCTGCTTCTAACGATGCCGGTTATTTGAAAATACCAGCCCACGCTGAACAGGTGCGTATCATCCAGATATCCATAGCCATTGCTTCAATCGTCATTTTTTATGGTATCAATATGATGGGGCTGCGGTTAAGTGCAAAGGCGCAAACTGTACTTACAATAATTAAAATATCGCTTATTCTTTTGTTGGTTGCACCTTTGTTTTTTGTAAACGGGGAAAGCACAGGTTCAATGGTAACTACGGTACATAATCAAACCTTGATTGAATATGTAAAAGCATTTGGAATAGGCCTTGTAGCGGTGAGTTTTACGTATGGAGGCTATCAGCAAACCATCAATCTCGGCGCCGATGTGGATAAGCCAAACCGAAATATACCCCGCGGGATTTTTATGGGAATTTTTGTCATCGTTACTTTATACCTGCTGATCAACTATGCCTATGTGAAGGTGATTGGTTTTGAGAACCTGAAGACAAGCAAGAATATTGCAGCGATTATGGCATCCAGTGTTTTCGGTACAAATGCAGAACGAATTTTATCAGTGCTTTTATTTTTAGGAGTATTGGCTTATATCAACGGGCAACTATTAAGTAATCCACGTGTGATGTATGCGATGAGCGATGATAAACTCCTGCCCGGATTTTTACAGAAAAAAAATTCAAAAGGAGCTTTAACATGGGCGGTTACTTTTTTTGCAGCCCTGGCCATATTGGGTGTATTCTGGGCAAAGGAATTCGATGCCATATTAAGCTTTACGATTTTCCTTGATAGTTTTGGTATGGCACTTTCGGCAGGCAGTATCTTTATTTTAAGAAAACGAACGGCAAACCTGGATGGTTCGGGTATTTACAGGATGAAATGGTATCCCCTGTTACCCGTAATATTTATTCTTAGCTATATTTTCGTTGCCATAAGCATTGCAGCAGACAGTTTTAAAACTGCATTGACCGGAGTTGCTGTTTTTTCCGTATTTCTTGTTGTTTATTTTACAGTTTATAAAAAGCAAATAAAACAAGTGGATTAATTATGCCGGTAACAAAACAGGAACTATCCTATATAATAAATGAGTTGGCAGAAGAACGGGAGCATTATTACAATGCAGTATCTGCACCCATCATACAAACCAGTAATTTTGTTTTTAATAAGGTTAGCGATCTCTCCAAAGCCTTTGAAGATGAAATGAGCGACTACCTCTATAGTCGCGGATTAAACCCCACCGTTGAAATATTAAGGAAGAAACTAGCCGCCCTAGATGGCGCAGAAGACTGCCTTGTTTTTAATAGCGGGGCGTCGGCAATTTTTGCCGGGGTATTGGCCAATGTAAAGGCCGGTGATCATATTGTTTCGGTTAAATCTCCTTATACCTGGGCGGCAAAAATGTTTGACGTGATATTACCTCGTTTTGGAGTGACAACTACTTATATTGACGGAACCAAAGTTGAGAACTGGGAAAAAGCATCTCAGTCCAATACTTCTTTATATTATCTCGAGTCGCCGAATAGTTGGGACTTTGCCCTGCAGGATATAAAAGCAGTAAGTATATTGGCAAAAGCAAAAGGAATCATTACGTTTATTGATAACAGTTATTGCACGCCGCTTTACCAGGACGTAATTGAAATGGGCATTGATTTAGCGATGCAAACCGCTACCAAATATATAAGCGGCCACAGTGATACATTGGGAGGGGTATTGTGCGGTTCAAAAATCATGATAAAAAAAATATTTGACAGCGAATACCTGAATACCGGCAGCGGCATACAACCTTTCAATGCATGGTTACTGATTCGTGGCTTAAGAACTTTACCTGCCCGCCTGGATCGTATTACCCATTCAACATCTGAAGTATTGAAGTTTTTAAAAAATCATCCAAAAATTGAGCGGGTAATCTTTCCTTTTGATGAAAGTTTTCCTCAATATGAACTGGCAAAAGAACAAATGAAAAATGCCTGCGGGCTGATGACCATTGTTTTAAAAGCGAAGAAGAGAGAATCAATTGTCCGGTTTTGCGAATCCCTAAAACATATTATGATGGCTGTTAGCTGGGGTGGTCATGAGAGCCTCGCCATTCCGAAATGTGCAGGCATACCTGAGGCTGAGTTCAATGCGGAAGACCCTGAGCACCGCTATGTCAGGATTTATATTGGCCTGGAAGAACCAGCTTACCTGGTAAATGACCTGCAACAGGCATTGGCGCAGGTTAGTTAGATGAACAGGTAATCTCCGCTTGTCACTTTTCACTTTTTAGACAGTTCATTTCGTTTATTTTTGCCGGATTATGAGAAAATACATAACCATTCTCCTATGTCTGTGTTTAGCCGATCAGTTGTTTGCCCAGGATAAATGGGATTTGCGGCAATGTGTGGATTATGCCTTAAAGAATAATATATCTGTAAGACAGGCCGATCTGCAATCCCGCTTCTCCGCTTTGAATCTTAAGCAAAGCAGGGCGGCGATGTTACCGTCATTTAATTTTAGCGGAAGTGCCGGTAACAGTTTTGGGCTTTCCAAT
>JADLCD010000136.1 GCA_020847395.1 Chitinophagaceae bacterium | reverse complement strand
CCCGTGCAACCGGTGCTATTTGTAACCGTTACGGAATATGTAGTTGTTGAAGACGGGGAAACTGAAATTACCCTGGTTGTTTCACCTGTGCTCCAGGAATAGCTTACACCCGCACCGGCATCGATAGTTACACTGTTGCCTGCACATATGGTAGTGTCATTGCCAAGATCAACGGCAACTGTGGAACCAATGTTTATGGTTTTAGAGTCTGTAGCTGAACAGCCGCTGCTGTTAGTAACAATTACAGAATAAGTAGTATTTACAACTGGCCCAACTGTGATTGATTGCGTTGTTTCACCTGTGCTCCATAAATAAGTAGCACCTGGATTTCCTGCATTAATTACTAAACCACTACCAATACATATGGTGGTATCATTACCTAAATTGACATTTACAGATGGGGCAACGGTTATGGTTTTGGAATCATTACCTGTACATCCGCTACTGTTTGTAACTGTAACAGAGTATGTAGTAGTTGAAGACGGGGAAACTGAAATTGTTCTGGTTGTTTCACCTGTACTCCAGGAATAGCTTGCACCCGCACCCGCATCGATAGTTACACTATTGCCAGCGCAAATAGTAGTATCGTTACCAATATTTACCGAGAAACCGGAACCTGTATACGATATAGTATTGAAGGCAGTATCTTTTGCCCCGGCATTTGTTGTTACAATTAAAGTAATTGTATATATGCCCGGCAAACTGTATGTGTGACTTTGCAGGGGATAGCTTCCGGATATAACTGTTCCATCTCCAAAATCCCATACCTCGTTATTTACCGTACCTACACATTCTATAGAATTGTCCTGAACGTCTACCTTAAATGGCCCGCAGGTTCCGCTGCCTGTTGGGGTATATAAAAAGGATGCGGTAACCGGGTCTTTAGCCTTAACAAAAATAGTATCGCGGGCTGTACAACCATTTTTAGTTACTGTTACCCAATATGTTCCGGTGCCTGTGGCGGCTACTGTTTGTGTGGTTCTTCCTGCATAATATGGAGGATTATATGTACTGCCCCATTGATATGTTGCACCGGATACTCCTGCATCCAGCATAGTAAATGCGCCACAAAATTCTATATCGGGTCCAAGATTTACAACAAGCGCCGGGTTAACATTTACTGTAACCGAAGCAACCACGGGTACTCCACATTTTGTTTTGGTAACAGTATATGTTTGTGTAGAAGCCGGACTTGCAGTTGGATTATAAACAGAAGTGCTGCTTAAACCTGTTGCGGGCGACCAAACATATGTTGCACCTGGTTCGTCGCCTGCATCTAATTGCACAGCATTACCTGCGCAAATCGTTTTATCGCCGCCAAAATCAATTGGAGCAGGCCCGGGCGTAGGGTTAGGTAGAACTATCGTTATTGTCTGATCGTCTGAATGACCTTCATCATCTTCTACATACATCCATACATCATAAGAGCCTCCTGTTGCGAACGTATGCACGGGATTGCTGTCATAATATCCGTTTCCATCAATGTCCCATTCTACATAAGTAATACTATTAGCAGGGTTACACATGTATGAGCTATCATAAAACTGCACTTGTACGTTGCCGCAAGTGCTCAGTATTTTATAACCAATTTTAGGTTTTAATGCCGCTCCGGCAGTAACTTTTAATGTATCGGTTGTTACACATGCGCCGTTGGTAACTTTCGCCCAAAAAGTATTTACTCCTGCTACAGGAGTAAAATTACAGGTGTAAGTTGTTACTGCGGTTTTAGGCGGGCCCCAATTATATACATATCCTCCAACAGATTCTGTTACTAATGTTATTGTAGGAGTAGAACCTTCACATACGGTATAGTCCGGTCCAAAATCAAACACCGGTTTTCTATATACTGAAATGAAATCGGTTTTTGTTTCTGTTTTTGTTGAGCCACCCTGTGTTGTTACAGTTAAGCTAACCGTATAATATTGAAGCGCGGAAGAAGGGTTTGCAAAAATATGGCTGGGATTTGCTCCGCTACCCGAAGGGCTACCATCACCAAAACTCCAGCTATAGTTAACAATAGGGTCTCCGGCATCACTGGTAGATGTGCTGGTAAATTGTACACTCAAAGGTCCACAGCCGGTTGTTATACTGGCAGTGAAATTTGCGACCAAAGCTAACGAGCTCCTCCCTTCTTTATTCCCTGCCTGTGAATTGACATATATCAACAGCAGTAAGGGTAGAAACAGTATAATTCGCTTCATAGGAAATTATTCTAGTTATTCGAGGATATATACAACAGGGTGTATAACGTATAACACATTTTTAAATTGTTGCAAACCATTCCTTTAAAAAAAATCTCTGCTCACTGTATCCACACTAACTTGGTTTATTGATATTTGCATACAATTGATTACACAGCATACCATACAACAAATATTATCACGTATCGACATCATTGATATTGTGGGAGGTTTTGTGAAACTGAAAAAAAGAGGCACCAACTATCTTGGTCTCTGCCCATTTCACAATGAAAAATCACCCTCCTTTACAGTATCGCCCGCTAAAGAAATTTATAAATGTTTCGGCTGCGGCAAAAGTGGTAACTCCATCAGCTTCTTAATGGAGCATGAAAAATATAGCTATGCAGAAGCCCTGCGCTGGCTGGCAAACAGGTATAACGTAGAAATTGAAGAAACCGAAGTTAGCCCTGCGATAAAGCTCTTACAACAAACTGCTGACAGCCTTTACATTATAAATAGTTTCGCTCAAAAATATTTTACAAAAGCATTACTTGATTCAGAAGAAGGGCAGGATATTGCCTTGAGTTATTTATATGAACGTGGATTCAGCAACGAGATTATTGAAAAATTCCAGGTAGGCTATTGTAATCTGCAACGGGATGATTTTGCAAAAGCGGCTGTAGCCGCACAATATAACCCTGAGTATCTTCAAAAAACAGGATTGGTCGTATTGCGTGATGAACAGCTTGTTGATAATTATCGTGGGCGTATAATATTTCCTGTACATAATCAAACGGGTAAAATAATTGGCTTTGGTGCAAGAGTAATCGGCAAAGCTGACAAGGCGCCAAAGTATATTAATACCCCGGAAAATGAAATATATGTTAAGAGTAAAATATTATACGGTTCCTATTTTGCAAGGCAGGCAATAGATAAAGCGGACGAATGCCTGTTGGTGGAAGGATATACAGATGTAATTTCTTTACACCAGGCAGGTATAGAGAATGTGGTTGCAAGTGGAGGAACATCATTAACGCCTGACCAGCTAAGACTAATAAAGAAATATACCAATAATCTTACGATTGTATATGATGGTGATAATGCAGGAATAAAAGCAGCATTGCGCGGGTTAGATCTTGCATTGGAAGAAGGGTTGAATGTGCAGCTTGTTTTAATTCCTGATAATGAAGATCCGGATAGCTATGTAAAAAAAGTTGGTAAAGAAGCTTTCAGGCAATTTGTATCAGGTAATAAAAAAGACATTATTCTTTTTCAACTGGAAGTTTCTTTAAAAGATGCGCAAAACGATCCTGTAAAAAAATCAGCGGTTGTTAACCGGATTGCTGAAACGATATCGCGTTTAAACAGAACAGAAGATTTTACCAGGCAGCAGGATTATATACGGCAAAGTGCCGGGCTGCTTAAAATAGACGAGCAGGGTTTGTATGCTTTGGTAAACAAATTCATACGGGAAAGAGTAACAAAGCAGGAAAATAAATTGCAGGTCAGGGAAGAAGAACCTGCAAATAATACTGATACTGCACCTGTTGATGAGGAAATGCTCAACCTTTTAAATAAGGATGAGTTGGTGGAACGTAATATAGTCCGGGCGCTGCTTGAGTTTGGTAATAATGCCTGGTTGGATCAGCAAAAAGTATATGAGTATATTTTTAAGGAATTTGAAGAAAACGGGTTATACGAGCTGATTGATAACAAGCAAATGTTGCTTATTATTGAAACTTACCAGGAATGGGTAAGGAATGGAATTGAGGTGAATATAAGAAACTTTCTGTATCACGAAAATATTGAGCTTAGCAAAGTGGCTGTGGGCCTGATGGATACAAAGTACGAATTAAGCCCGAACTGGAAGGAGCATTATGACGGCCCGTTGCCTACCAGGGAACAACTGTATAAGGAAGAAGTATTATCCACGCTGCATTACCTGAAGCTCAGGAAAATAAAAAGATTGATGGAGGAAAACCTGCTTGATCTTGAAAAATCCCAATTACCTGAAGAACAGTTAACGTTGTTGCAAACCCATCAGCATTTAAAGCAAATAAAAGTAGCGCTTACAAAGGCATATGGAACCGTGATATTCAGGTAAGCAGCTCACCTTCCAGGTCGTAATCATAAGCTTTTGTGATACGCACATGTACAAACTCTCCGATAGCAAGTTTTTTATCTGCATGTATGATCACTTCGTTATCTACCTCAACTGAATCAAATTCTGTACGAGCCAGGTAACGGCCAGCTTCTTTTTTGTCAATAATCACTTTAAATTCTTTCCCAACCTTTTCCTGGTTTTTTTCATAACTGATCTCCTGCTGTACTTCCATAATTTCCTGCGCTCTCCGCTCCTTTTCTTCTCCGGGAATATCATCAATCAAAGCATGGGCCGGCGTGCCTTCTTCATGTGAATAGGTAAATATGCCAACCCTGTCGAACCGATGCTGTTGTAAAAAAGATTTCACATCTTCAACATCTCTTTCCGTTTCGCCGGGAAAACCTGTTATTAACGTTGTGCGTAAACAAATGCCGGGAATACGGCTCCTTATCTCTCCGATTAAATCATCCATTTCAGATTTTGTAATTTGCCTGCGCATTGCCTTAAGCATATTATCGCTGGCATGCTGCAAAGGCATGTCAAGATAGTTGCAGATATTTGGCCGCTCTTTCATTACATCAATAATCTCTAAAGGAAATTTTGAAGGATAAGCATAGTGCAACCTGATCCACTCCAGCCCTTTAACATCTGCCAACGCATGTAATAAACGTGGTAAATCTCTTTTTTTATAAATATCAAGTCCGTAATAAGTTAGTTCCTGCGCTATCAGCATTATTTCTTTTACTCCTTTTTTCACCAGCCCTTCCGCTTCTGCAACAAGCTGTTCAATTGGCTTACTCACATGCTGCCCGCGCATTAATGGAATAGCGCAGAATGAGCAGGTGCGGTTACAACCCTCAGATATTTTTATGTAAGCATAATGCCTGGGTGTGCTCAACAATCTTTCTCCTATCAACTCTGTTTTATAATCCGCATTAAACTGTTTCAGCATAAGAGGAAGCTCCAAAGTTCCAAACCATGCATCTACTTCCGGAATTTCTTCTTCAAGGTTTTGCCTGTATCTTTCGCTCAGGCAACCGGTAACATATACCTTGTCAAGTCTTCCTTTCTTTTTCAATTCTACATAATCCAGAATCGTGTTTATTGACTCTTCCTTAGCTTTATCAATAAAACCACAGGTATTAATTACAACTATATTATGATCGGGCTTTTTGCTTTCATGCACAACAGCTATGTCATTTGCTTTAAGCTGACCGCTGAGTACTTCACTGTCTACCACGTTCTTGCTGCACCCAAGCGTGATAATATTCACTTTATCTTTCCTTACAGATCTTGTTTTCATCAGTCGGCAAAATTAAGGATTTAAAGTGTTTCATATAAGGTTGTAACCTTTTAAAATAGTGAAAAAAGCATATTACTTATTAATACACTGCTATAAAAAAAGCCGAAGAAATCGTATCTCTCCGGCTCTATTTTCTCACTGATGCGTGTTATGCTATAACTTAATAACCTTTTACCATAAACACACAGTCCTGTATTTTTTTTACCTGTTGCGGCCTGTCAATATTTTTTACAGAAGAAGTTGCAGGCAATTTGATGTGCAAATTATTGCTGTCTTTTTTGAGATCATCAAGCGCTTTAAATATGTTCTTAGCCTTTATAGCAAATACTACACCTTCTGCGGTTGTTTGCCTTGTGCTTAATATACCAATTACTTCACCATTTTTGTTGATTACAGGGCCACCGCTATTACCAGGATTTGCTGAAACAGAAATCTGGCAGGTAAGCGAGTCTCCTTTATAACCTGTTTTAGCACTCAGGTATCCTTCACCATATACAATTTCATCTTTTGGATAACCCAGCGTAAATATAGGTTCTGCTAAATCGCCGCTGATGTTTTTTGTAATAGCGTAAGGTAATGCTGACAATGGTTTGAAAAGATTATCATCAATTTTAAGAATAGCTATATCAAGACTATCATCAGAAAAAACTTTTCTTGCACTTAACTCTACGCCAGACTGGCTTTGTACGCTTACTCTTTCTGCCTTATTAATCACGTGTGCATTCGTCACCAAATATCCTCTTGTATCAATTAAAAAGCCTGTGCCGCCAAACTTGGCAGGCTCACCAGGTATTTCAATTTTATTTTTTACATCACTAAGCTCACGGCGTGTGTGATTCTGATTTTTCTCCAGTATATCAATCTTTCTTCCAAGATTTTCGATTTGCGCCTTATCTGTTTTAGGTGCCAGCGAACTAACCACCGCGCTTATCACCAACGCTGTAATGCCAGCTATTGATGCAGCTACTGCTATTGTTCTTTTTGAACGATTCCATAACTGAATCACTTTACTCTTGCCACTATAAGGTTTAATATTTCCTTCGCCTGTAAGTTGCTCATGCACTTCATTTAAAGAAGCGCGGAACTTTTTATCTTCATTAAACCGCTCCATCTGGTTAATGAAGAAATGTTGTTCTACAACTTTTTGGTCTACCTCGGGGTTTGTTCTGCGCAATTCTTTGAACAATATTTTTTCCTCCTCTGTCATTTCACCCTGGAGGTAACGCTCAATCATTTCCAGCAAACGAATGTCATCCATTTTTGTTACCGTTTTTATATTGTGCAAAAAACAATTTCTTTAAACGCATCAGGCATTTATACTTCTGGTTTTTGGCATTATCTGCATTGGTATAACCAAAAGCTTCTGATATTTCCTGCATGTTTTGCTTGTATATATAATATGCCTCAAGCAAACTTTTACAGGGCTCTCCTATATTCATCATCGCATGTTCCATCATGCCAAATTCATCATCTCTTTTTTCATGCAATGAAACATCTTCTTCTACATGCACCGTTTCTTCAACTCCGTTTGCCAGCAATTCAAACCGGTTATTCTTTTGCAGGCGCTTAAGCCAAAGCCGCTTACTTACGGAATACAGGTATGTTTTTATCTGGCAATTCAGCTCAAATACGCCTGATTTTGCTTTTTCGTATAATACGATTAATGCCTCCTGAAAAATATCTTTAGCGTCATCTTCAGAACCATTATTATTGATAATCAGGTGCTGTATAACAGTAAAATTATCCTTATAGATGGTTTCAATAGCGCCTTTCTCATTGAGAGCCAACCCTTTAATCAATTCTTGTTCTTTCAGATTAGTGTTCACCGGCGTGTTATAATTAATACAGAAATAACTTATTTGGTAACCCAAAGTTGGGTAAAAAATATTTTTAAAAAAATCTGGGTTACCTTTTTTATCCATCTGGTATTAAGATTAAATTTCATTATCAAACTATTCAAAAACTATTAAGAATGAAAAAGTTATTGGTTATTTTAGCAATAGGCGCTTTCGCAGCTTGTAACAATGCATCTGAAACCCCGGTTGAAACCGCTGCTGAAGCTGCTGTTGATAGTGTAAAAGCTGCTGGCAATGCTGCTGTAGACAGCGCAAAAGCAACTGTAGATAGCACAAAAGCTGCTGTAGGTGCTGCTGTTGATAGCGCAAAAGCTGTTGTTGATTCTCTGAAAAAATAAGCTTCGGCTTTTTTTATATGATTTTCATATGGCAAGCAATCGTTGAGGCCACTCTTTTTTAAGGGTGGCATTTTTTTTGAAAAAAATTTATTCAAAATATTTTTCTGATTTATTTTAATACTACATTTGCTCCGTAATGAAAATCTCAAAAGCATACCGTTTCTTTTATTTTTACTTCTACTTTACCGGTAGACCGGGATTGCTTTTGTTGAAAAAATAGAAACAAGAAATTCGACATAAGAAATCCCGGCAAAAGCCGGGATTTTTTTATGACATCAACTATATGTTTTGTATATAAATAATTTATGAGCAATATTAAACCGGCTAAACTTACAGAGACTAACAGTGTTGCAGCCACAAATGGCCGGCAGCACAAATCACAAACCAAACCCTCCTCTATAGCTATACAGGGCTTTGAAGGAAGTTTTCACCAGGTAGCAGCTAGGCATTTTTTTGGAAAGGATGTAGAAGTTATTTGCTGCAATACTTTTAAAGAGGTTATCAAAACCGCCTCCGGCAAAAAACTAAGTGATGGCGGTATGATGGCGATAGAAAACTCCATCGCCGGAAGCATTCTCCCCAACTATAATCTTCTCCAAAAAAGCAAACTTAAAATCACAGGCGAAGTTTACCTGCATATTCGTCAAAACTTAATGGTTAATCCCGGCGTAACGCTTGAAGATATAAAAGAAGTACACTCTCACCCTATGGCGCTCCAGCAATGCCTGGAGTTTTTGGATAAATATAACTGGAAACTGGTTGAAACAGAAGATACTGCGCTCAGTGCAAAACATCTTCATCAGCATAAAAGCAAACATATTGCCGCTATTGCCAGCGAACTCGCAGCGCAATTATTTGAACTTGATATTATCGGCCCCAATATTCATACACAGTCGAACAACTATACCCGCTTTCTTGTATTACAACACGAAGACCTTGCGGAAGTAATTGAAAACGCCAATAAAGCTTCTGTAAATTTTCATACCGATCATTCGAGGGGAAGTTTAGCAAAAGTATTAACTCAAATTGCAGATGGCGGTATTAACCTGAGCAAATTGCAGAGCTTCCCTATTCCGGGTTCAGATTTCAGGTATTCATTTCATGCAGATATGGAGTTTGATTCACTCGATCAGTTTTATAGTGTAATCCGTGATATAAAAAAGACAACAGAAGATTTGAAGATATACGGTGTGTATAAAAAAGGTGAACATTTCTCTTAAAGCAAAGGCATTTCTAAATAAAACATTACTAAGCAAAATGATTGCAACGGCAAAACGATTAGAAGGTATTGGAGAATACTATTTTTCTCAAAAGCTCAGGGAAATTGATGAACTGAACAAGCAGGGAAAACAAATTATTAACCTGGGTATCGGAAGCCCGGATCAACCTCCGCACCCTGATGTAATTAAAGTATTACAGGAAGAAAGCGCTAAACCTAATGTACATGCATACCAGAATTATAAAGGTTCACCTATACTGAGAAAGGCTATTGCGGGCTGGTATGAGAAATGGTATCATGTTTCACTTAATCCTGAAACGGAGATACTGCCGTTAATTGGTAGTAAAGAGGGTATTATGCATATCTGCATGACCTATATTAACGAGGGTGATAATGTATATGTACCTAATCCCGGCTATCCCACTTACAGAAGTGCTGCTACATTAGCCGGAGGTAATATTGTTGAATATACTTTAAAGGAGAAAAATAACTGGAAACCTGATTTCAATTTATTGAAAGCGCAGGTTAAAAAATCCGCTACTGGCAGAAGTCCGCTGTTGTTTGTGAATTACCCGCACATGCCAACAGGACAATTGCCCACAAAACAATTGTTTGAGGAGTTGATTGCATTCGCGAAAGAAAACAATGTATTGCTGGTACATGATAACCCATATAGTTTTATTCTGAATGAAAATCCATTAAGCATATTAAGTATTGATGGAGCAAAAGAAGTAGCTATTGAATTAAACTCTTTAAGTAAATCTCAAAACATGGCGGGCTGGCGTGTGGGTATGCTATGCGGCGCTAAAGAACGAATTGATGAAATAATAAAATTTAAAAGCAATATGGACAGCGGTATGTTTTTACCCGTTCAGCTTGCTGCCGCTAAAGCATTAAGCCTGGGAAAAGACTGGTATAATGATGTGAATACAGTATATAAAAAACGCAGGGAAAAAGTATTTGAATTGCTTGCATTACTGAATTGCAGCTTTTCCAAAACACAGGCAGGCATGTTTGTTTGGGCGGCTATACCCGAGGGTTATAAAGATGGCTTTGCATTGAGTAATGAAGTATTATATAACGCGAATGTGTTTATTACACCAGGGGGAATTTTTGGAAGCGCCGGTAATAATTATATCCGCGTAAGCCTTTGCGGCAGCGAAGAAAAAATAACAGAAAGCATTGAAAGAATTAAAGCATCAGGCAAAGGAAAATAACAAACCATGTTTCAAACAATTACGATAGTAGGTGTTGGTTTAATCAGCGGTTCACTAAGCCTTATTTTAAAAGATAAAGGGCTTGTAAAACATGTTATTGGAGTTAGCCGTACCGAAAGCAGTATTAAAAAAGCGCTGGAATTAGGTATTATTGATGAAGCGCTTCCCCTGGAAGAAGCGGTAAGAAAGAGTGACCTGGTATATGTGGCTATTCCTGTTGATGCAACCATCCCCATGATGCAGCGCATAATGGATTTGGTAACGGATAAACAGATTGTTGTAGATGCGGGGTCAACAAAACAGGCCTTATGCGAAGTGCTGGCTAACCACCCCATGCGGCACAGGTTTGTAGCTTCGCACCCTATGTGGGGCACAGAATATAGCGGGCCTGAAGCAGCAGTTCGCGAGGCATTTGCCGGGCGTACCTGTGTAATATGCGAGAAAGAGAAAAGCGATAAAGACGCCGTTGAAACCGTAGAAAAAATATACAAAGACTTAGGCATGCGTGTAACCTATATGGATCCGGTAAGCCACGATATGCATGCGGCGTATATCAGTCATATTTCACACATTACATCTTTTGCGTTGGCTAACACTGTGCTGGAAAAAGAAAAAGAAGACAATGCCATTTTTGAATTAGCCGGTGGTGGTTTTGAAAGTACTGTTCGGCTTGCAAAAAGCAGCCCGGCTATGTGGTTGCCCATCTTCAAACAAAATAAAGAACATGTGCTGGATGTATTGAATGAACACATTACACAATTAAGAAAATTTAAAAGCTGTCTTGAAAAAGACAACTATGAATATTTGCGGGAGTTGATGGAAAGTGCCAATAAAATCAACAGAATTATTAAATAAGATGCGAAATCGCCTCTATAAAATGCCAAATAATAAGGATAATCAGCTAAATGAGGATTATCTTTGCGAAAATTTTTGTATAATATGATGACATTTGAAGGGTTAGGTTTGGATGAGAAGTTGGTTCAGGCTACAAATGCCCTGGGATTTACTAATCCCACCCCTATCCAGGAGAAAGCAATTCCCGTTTTACTAAGCGGCACTAAAGACCTGGTTGGCCTGGCACAAACAGGTACCGGTAAAACAGCCGCTTTTGGTTTACCATTATTGCAACTGGTTGATGAAAATGAAAAATATCCGCAGGCCTTAATTGTTTGCCCAACCAGGGAGCTTTGCCTGCAGATAGTGAATGAAATAGAGTTATTCAAAAAGTTCATACCCGGCATGCACGTAGTGGCAGTATATGGCGGAACTTCTATCGGCGCACAAATAAGAGATTTGAAAAGAGGCGTTCAGATTGTGGTAGCCACTCCCGGAAGGCTAATAGATTTAATTGAGAGAAAAGCTATCAATCTTGAGAAGATAGAATACGTGGTATTGGATGAGGCTGATGAAATGCTGAACATGGGTTTCCAGGATGATATTGAATTCATTCTGCAAAACACACCCAACAGGCAGAGTACATGGTTATTCAGCGCTACTATGCCACCGGAAATTCGCAGGGTGAGCAAAAAATATATGCAGCAGCCTGTTGAAGTTACCGTAGGTAAAGTAAATACCGCTAACAAAAATATTGATCATCAGTATTATGTTACGAATGCGCAACACCGTTATGAAGCATTGAAACGCCTGATTGATTTCAACCCCGGTATTTATGGTATTATTTTCACCCGCACCAAGGCGGATGCCCAGCATATTGCGGAAAAATTAACAAGAGAGGGTTATGATATTGATGCTTTGCATGGCGACCTTACCCAACAGCAGCGCGATAAAGTGATGGGTGAATTCAGAGAAAAAACATTACAGTTACTGATAGCGACAGATGTTGCAGCGAGAGGTATAGACGTGCAGGGCATTACGCATGTAATTAACTATGAACTGCCGGATGATGTGGAAGTATACACGCACCGCAGCGGAAGAACAGGCAGGGCAGGTAATACCGGCATATGTATGTCGATTATACATTCCCGTGAGATTGGTAAAATACGCCAGATTGAAAGAATGGTGCAGGTACCGTTTCACAAACTGGAAATACCGGGTGGTAAAGATGTGTGCCGCAAACAGTTTTATCATTTTATGGATAACCTGCTACAACTGGATATTGAAGACAGCAGCTATGAACCATATATTCCTATGCTGGAAGAAAAATTTGCTAACGTAAGCAAAGAGGAGATTTTAAAAAGACTGGCAGCACAGGAATTTAAAAGGTTTTTAAAATACTATGAAAACGCAGAAGACCTTAATGTAAGAGAAAGAACAAGAGAAATAAGAGGCAGAGAAGACAGAGCAGGAAGCGACAGGCGCGACAGAAGAGATTCCGGACGAAGCAGGGAACATTCTTCAGGCAATGGCAGAGGCGGCGGAGATTATGCAAGGTTATTTGTGAACCTCGGAACAAAAGATGGTTTTTATAAAGCCAGTTTCTTACAGTTTATTTTAGATATGAGTGATTTGAGAAAAGAGGTACTTGGAAGAGTAGATATGAAAGAAATGAATAGCTGGATTGAAATTGATAAGAGAGCAGCGGGGCAAATGATTCGCGCCATTGACGGCAAGAAATACAAAGGCAGGAGCATCAGGATGAATGATGCTGACAGCAGAAGATAGAAAGAGGTGTAGGGTGAGAGGTGGAAGTTTGTTTCACAATGGCACAGGAACAATTTGATATAACATTATACATTTTAAAACTCTTATAAATTAATACTATATGCAAGCGGTTGAAAAAAATGCCAAAGAAGCTGTACTGGAAAAATTAAATAAAAAGCCATTAATTATTTCAGGACCATGCAGTGCAGAAACGGAAACGCAGGTGCTTGAAACTGCACAACGTTTGGCTAAAACAGGTAAAGTGGATATGCTGAGAGCCGGCATTTGGAAACCACGCACAAGACCAGGAAGCTTTGAGGGTATTGGAACAAAGGGATTGCCCTGGTTGCAACAGGCAAAAAAAATAACCGGTTTACCAACTACCGTTGAAGTTGCTACGGCAAAACAAACAGAAGATGCTTTGCATTTTGATGTAGATATGCTTTGGATTGGTGCACGTACAACTGTAAATCCTTTTAGTGTGCAGGAAATAGCAGATGCATTACGCGGCGCTGATGTTCCGGTTTTAATAAAAAACCCCATCAACCCTGACCTGGAATTATGGACCGGAGCCGTTGAGCGTGTAGCAAAAGCCGGTATCAAAAAAATTGGTTTAATCCACCGCGGATTCAGCGCTTATGGCAATACAGATTACCGCAATGCGCCCATGTGGCACCTTGCTATTGAAATGAAACGTCGCAATCCTGAGTTGATCATGATTAATGACCCTTCCCACATTTGCGGACGCAGGGATATATTACTGGAAGTAGCGCAAAAAGCTATTGACCTTGACTATGATGGTTTGATGATAGAAAGTCATATTGACCCGGATAATGCATGGAGCGATGCCAAGCAACAGGTTACTCCTGAGAAATTAGCCGAAATGCTTGATGCTATTGTGTGGAGAAAAGAAGACATTAATTCAAAAGAATATCATGCTGCTCTTGAAAAATTACGCCAGCAGATTAATCATCTTGATGATGAAATGATGCAACTTCTCGGACAACGTGTTAAGCTTTCTGAAAAAATAGGACAATATAAAAAAGAGAATAATATTACTATCCTCCAAACTTCACGTTGGAATGAGATTTTGGAAAGAGCTTATAACAAAGGCGAAAAAATTGGTTTAAGCAAAGAGTTTATAACAAAATATCTTGACGCGGTGCATATGGAGTCTATCAATCACCAGAACAAGATTATGAACTCCTGATATTGTTCTGAATAAAGAAGGCTGATATGCAGGGAGGCACATATTCCTACATTTATATACATACAATCTGGACAACCGGCAACAGGCAGGCGTTACTAAGTGCAATTGTACGTAAGGTATTGTTTCCCTTTTTAAAACAGCATGCACTTTCAAAAGGAATACAACTGCTGGCAGTAAATGGTGTTCAGGATCATATACATGCTATTATTAAATTAACAGCACATCAAACAGTATCGGATATTATAAAGCATCTGAAGGCCGATTCAGCAGACTGGCTTAACAACAATAAATTCCTGAATACTGTTTTTGAATGGGATGATAATTTTTGCGCATATTCTGTCAGCCCGTCTACGGTTGACAAGTCGATAGAATATCTTAACCGCCAGGAAGAATATCATCAAACAAAAACACTTGATGAAGAGCTGTTAGCATTTGAGAAGATAGTATTGCAGGTGAATATTTAAGATGTTGCATCGGCATCAGGCGTGAGCCGTTAAACCATAAACAACAAACGATAAACCAGTATAACTTGATTACAGAAACATATTCTTTCAGTAAAGCTTCTACTACCTATTATTTTGATGCAGCATTTTCACAGTTAAAGAAGATAGTTGACGTCAAATCGGCTATCATTATTACAGATGAAAATCTTTTTAAAGCCCATCCTGAAAAGTTTAAAAACTGGAATACTATTGTGCTGAAAGCCGGTGAGCAATATAAAATTCAGGCAACGGTTGATACTATTATTGAGCAGATGCTTGAAATGGAAGCTGACCGTAAAACAACACTGATTGGTATTGGAGGAGGTGTAATTACTGATATTACAGGATATGTAGCCGCTATCTATATGCGTGGTATTCCGTTTGGTTTTGTGCCAACATCTGTGCTGGCAATGGTTGATGCAAGTATTGGCGGTAAAAATGGTATTGATGTAGGTGTATATAAAAATATGGTTGGCATCATTCGTCAGCCTTCATTTATTTTGCACGATTTAAAACTGCTTGATTCCCTGCCTTTATCAGAATGGCAGAATGGTTTTGCAGAAATTATAAAACATGCCGCCATAAGAGATGCCGCCATGTTTACCGAACTGGAAAATAATTCACTGGAAGATTATAGAAAGAATAAAAAGAAGATGGCATCGCTTATTCATCGCAATGCATTGATTAAAATTAAGATTGTGCAGAAAGATGAATTTGAAAAAGGCGATAGAAAGTTATTAAACTACGGGCATACGCTTGGTCATGCTTTGGAAAATCAATACGAGCTTTCACATGGCCAGGCAATTGCTATCGGCATGACATACGCTGCTGAAATATCAGCTAAGTTGCATGGCTTTAGGCAAACAGAAAAAATAGTTGCTGTTCTTGAAAAATACGGATTACCTACCTACGCTGAGTTTAATAAAAAGAAAGCGATTGAAGTATTAAAGATGGATAAGAAAAGAGTGAGAAAAGAAATGAATTATATATTGTTAGAAAAAATTGGCAAAGGCGTAATTCAACCGATACCTTTAACCAAATTAGACAAAATAATAATGGCATTATAATTATGATTGCTACTATACAGCCATCTGAACTTTCAGGAAAAATACAGGCGCCTGCTTCAAAAAGCTCGATGCAGCGTGCATGCGCCGCAGCATTAATAAACAAAGGCGAAACAACTATATTAAATGCCGGTCATTCCAATGATGATAAAGCAGCGCTGGGCGTTATAGCAGCTTTGGGAGCGGATGTTCAACACATATCAGCCAATGAAATAGGGATAAACAGTAAAAACAAAAATGTGCCTGCAAGCGTAAATTGTGGTGAGAGTGGTTTGGGTATACGCATGTTTGCGCCATTAATAGGTTTGAATAATGCATCTGTTACCATTCATGGTGAAGGCAGCTTACTAACCCGCCCGATGAACTTTTTTGATGAAGTGTTTCCGCAGTTAGGTATAAATGTACATTCAAACAATGGTAAACTTCCTATAACATTAACAGGTCCGCTTCAACCAAAAAATATTACGATAGATGGTTCATTAAGCTCACAGTTTCTTACTGGTTTGCTGATGGCTT